>NZ_CP037423.1:5404864-5700466 GCF_007754155.1 Stieleria neptunia
CGCCGCCCGTTGTTCGTTCGCACCCCGGTTGAGACCCCTAAACGGTGCTGGAACCCTCAAAGGGGCTGGGGGTTTTATTCGCATCGGGAAGCGAATGGCGACAAGAAAATGGGCGACGAGAAAATTTGGGATCGGAAACGTCGGATCTCAGTAATCAAACACGCTTGCGGTCTGAATTGCAGGTGTATTTTTTCAAATCAAGAATTTGGGTTCTTGTGTTGGCCAGAACCGTTCAGACATTCGACAACTTGACGTGCCGTCCGAAATTCTTGGTGGCCTGTCGATTGAGTCGATGTTCCGAAATCAACATGATGTTGTTGGCCCGAACGCGTTTGCGAGAGTCACCGTGTGGCCCCTCGCTTACGTATGCGGGCTTCGATCGACAATCCGTTGGTGAGTTCCGCGACACCCAAGTCAAGAGCTGACGGGGGATTGGTCGCTGGAACCCGGGAGCGAAAAAGTAGATATACTTTCGACTCGTCAACCGTTTTTTCGCACCATGGAGGCGCCAGGCATGTTGCGATGACGAAACAAATGCATTTGACATGAATCGTGAATCATGAAGTTTCTCATCATGAAACCATCCGTTGCGGCTTGCCTGGTCTCAATTTGTTCACTCATCACGACGCTGCGTGCCGAAGGGCTCGATGCAAAACAACTCGATGCGAAACAACTCGACGCCAAGGTCGGGGCGTTCCTCGAGGTGCACTGCATCGAGTGCCATGACAAGGACGCCGCGAATGGCGATTTCCGCGTCGACAATCTGTCGCCGAGCGTCGGTTTTGAAGACACGCCGCAATGGGTTGAGATCATGGAGCGGGTCAAGTCGGGCGAGATGCCTCCGGAGGATGCCGCGGAGCAACCGACTGCGGATCTGCGAGCCGAAATCGTCGAGTGGATCGCTGCGCGGATGAAGGAAGGTGAGTCGGCGCGGCTGGCGAAGCGCGAGCGGGTTTCCTATCGGCGGCTGACACGGGAAGAATACGTTTACACCGTCCGCGATCTGATCGGGGTGGAATACGACGCCAGCGATCCCGGCGGACTTTTTGAAGATCCCCAATGGCACGGATTCGAGCGGATCGGTTCGGTCCTGACCCTTTCGCCGTCGCACATCGAAAAGTACATCAAAGCGGCCGAAGTGATTTTGGATGAAGCGTATCCGGAGGAGCCCATCGAGTTCCTCGAAGCCGGCAAGCGGGCGATGGAGGTCAAGGAGACAGACAATCATTTCCAGCGGCTCAACGCAGCAGGATTGCTCGACAAGGTCAGAGCCCCGTTGACGACCTCGGGCCAGATCTATCGCTATTCCAATCCATGGCGTGGGCCTGAGCTGAGATTCCCCGGTCCCGGCGTGTACGAAATCAGCTACACCGTCTGCGGTTTGAAGCCGGAAAATGGCATCGCGCCGCGGATGAAGGTGACCGAGCCGGATCTGGATCGCGTGTTATTCGAACAAGACATCATCGCGTCGGAAGACGAACCGGTCACCGTGACGTTTCAGGCCCACTTTCCGAATCCACCGGGTCGCCCGCCGAAAATCTACGTGACCAACGAGAATCAAGTCCCAAATCATCCGCGCACCAACGCCACAAGCAGGATTCCGTTCATTACGACAAAGCATCGCCGCGCGCCCTGGCAGATGAAGATCACGAACCAGGATGGTAGCCCGCGGTATCCGATCCTGATCATCGATTCGATCAGCATCCGCGGTCCGATGGTGACGAACCAGGAGCAACGGCGTCGCGACGAGTCTCTGGCGACCGAAGAATCGCTCAGCGCCGCCGCCGAAAGCATGTCGCGGTTCGCCCGGCGTGCCTTCCGACGGCCACTCGGTGAGAATGAATTAGAGCCCTATCTCGGAATCGTCGAGGGTGAATTGGAGGCGGGTGAGACGTTTCGCAGCGCCGTCAAAACGGGGATGGTGGCGATCCTCAGTTCCAAGAGTTTCCTGTTCATCGCGGAGGGCGACGAACAGGCCGAACGGGGCGAGTTGAACGATTGGGAACTGGCGACCCGGCTGTCCTATCTGCTCTGGAGCACGATGCCGGACGACGAACTGTTTGCGCTGGCCGAGAATCGACAACTCCGCGATCGGGCGGTTCTGCGGGCACAGTTCAACCGCATGCTGGCCGATCCCCGCGCCGAGCGTTTCATGCATTCGTTCTCCTCCCAATGGCTGAATCTGCGCAAGGTGGGCATGTTTCCGCCGGACAGGAACATCTACCCGAACTACGACGACCATTTGGAACAGAGTATGGTCGGCGAGAGTCAGGCATTTTTTGCCGAAGTGTTGCGTCAAGGTCTGACGCTGCGCGAGTTCATCGATTCCGACTGGACGATGCTCAATCCCCGGCTGGCCCGGTTTTATGGCGTTCCAAACGTCGTCGACGACTGCTTTCAACGCGTCGCGCTGCAACCGCAGTATCATCGCGGCGGTCTGCTGACGCACGCGTCGGTCCTATCGCTGACGTCCGACGGCACGCGGCACCGCCCGGTGCATCGTGGCGCGTGGCTGTCGGAAGTTTTTCTGGGCAAAGAACCTCCGCCTCCGCCGGCCAATGTCGATCCCATCGAGCCGACTCCGACGGACGCCCCCAAAGCGACGCTGCGGATGAAACTGGAAGCGCACAAGCACCATCCGAATTGTGCCTCGTGCCACCAAAAAATCGATCCACTCGGCTTGGCGTTCGACCACTACAATGCGATCGGCCAATGGCGAACGCATGAGAAGGTCGAGGGCACCGGCGATGACCCTCCGGTCGATGCCAGTGGCGAACTGCCCGACGGCCGAACGTTTGCAAACGCCAAAGAGTTTCAGCAACTGTTGCTGGCTGACCTCGACGCGTTCAACCGAACGTTTATCGAAAAACTGGCGATTTACGGCATGCGACGCACGATGACGATTGACGATCGCGAGGGATTGAACGCGATCGCCGAGATCAGCCGTGAAAACGATTACCGGGTGCGAACGATCCTGGAAACATTCGTCCTCTCCGACCTCTTTCAAAAACGATAGAAAGATTCTATGAACATCCAGACGAAGAACTGGCGTCTCAACCGCCGCCACGTGCTGCGGGGAATCGGTGCCAGCATCGCGCTGCCGCTGCTCGATTGCATGGCGGAGGGTGGAAGCCTGCCGGCGCCGACCGAACCCAAACGCAGCGTCTTTCTTTACATCCCCAACGGCGTCAACACGCTGACGTGGCAGATCGAGAAAGCCGGCGCGGATTTCGAGTTCACCGCGCCACTCGCTTCACTGCAGCGCCACCGTCAAGACGTCACGCCGATCAGCGGTCTGCACCATCCGATGGTGCTGGGAAAGCATCACAATTGTGACAAAGTGTGGCTGACCGGTGCCAACGTTCCGTCCAGCGGCGTCTCGTTTCGCAACACCGTCTCGGTCGACCAGTTGATGGCCGAAGTGCAAGGCGTTTCGACTCGATTCCCGTCCCTGGAACTCGCGATCGAGGGGCACTCACTGGCCTGGTCGCGGGACGGCATTCAGCTGCCGGCCGATCGCAACGTCAAGACGGTTTTTGAACGCATGTTCGTGGGTGAACGAGGTGGCAAGGACGTCGTGCGCCGGCGTCTGAATCGCCGCGGCAGTATTCTGGATGCGGTGATGGATGACGCCCGGCGTGTGAACCAGAAAATGGGCTCGGCCGATCGCAGCAAGCTAGACGAGTATCTGACCGCCGTTCGCCAAGTGGAAATCCGCACCGACCGGGCGGATGCCTGGCTGGACGTCCCCCGCCCCGGACTGCCGCGGGGAGCTGCAGATCGCTTCACCGCGAAAATGGACATCAGCCGGGTTCAAGAATACCACCGAATCTTCTTTGACCTGATGGTTCTGGCGCTGCGCACCGATATGACCCGCGTCATCACCTGCATGATCTGCAGCGAATCCAACGGCGGGGCGATTCCGGACATCGGCATCTCGCAGACCCGGCACGGTTTGTCGCATCACAACGGCGACCCCGAGCAACTGCGTCGACTCACGCAAACGGACACGTTCCTTGTCGAGCAATTGAGCTATTTCCTGGACCAGTTGAAAGCACACCGGGAGGACGACGGCAGCTTGCTGGACACCACGCAGGTGCTCTGGGGCAGCGGCATGTCCTACGGCCACAGCCACGGAAATGCCAACCTGCCCACGATCCTGGCCGGGGGCCGCAAGCTCGGATGGAAGCACGGCCAGCACCTCGATTTCAATTTACCGGTCATCGGGCAATACAACGTCGCCGACGCCGGCGCCCACTACAAGATTTGCGGCCGGCCGGTCGACAGCAACGCGCACCTCAGCAATCTGTTCCTGACGATGTTGCACCGCGCGGACGTCGAAGTCGATCAGTTTCAGGACAGCCTGGGTACGATCTCGGAGATCGTGGCATGAGGATGGTGCGGACACTGCGATTCCTGTTGCCGGCGGTTGTCGCAGCAACGGTTGTCATTGCCGCGGTTGTGATTGCGGCGGCGGGAGCGGCGGCGCTGGCGGACGACGCGGCCCCCCGATTCCGCACCGATGAAAACCAGGACAAGGACCTGCCGTGGTATCAACCGGTCAAGGGCGAGTTTCCGCCTGAGGGCTCGGCGCACGCCATCAAGGGTGAATTGATCTGGGTCGATCACGCCGAGCGCGAGCTGCACATTCGCGTGGATCGGGATGATTCACAGGGCGCCGGTGTCAAGGATCTGCCGCTGTTGCTGACGATGCTGCCCTACGGTTCGATCCAATACAACGGCCAGCCGGCGGCGCTTCAAGACATTCCGCTGGGCACCCATCTTCATACCTGGTGTTACCCGACCGACCCGGACGACACTCGTCCGCCGATTGCGAGACGTCACAATCGGATTTCTCCGGAAGCGGCGTTCCGGCAATGCATTCGGATCGAAGATGACTTCAGTTACCACGCGCGGCGCGATCAGGTCTGGAGAGTTGACGAAGTCGATCAGGAGACGATGAAACTGAAGGCGACGTTGCTGAGCGACGGTCAACCGCAAGGCGACACCAGACTGTTCGATCTGCTTGAAAGCACGGTGGTTTACCAGGGACATGGCTTTGGCACCCTGGCAAGCATTCGCCCCGGCCAGGAAGTGCAACTGAACCTGACCTGGGCCACGCTTTATGGCCCGGGCCGCGTGTTTCAGATCTGGCTGGACCAGGAGAGCCGCGACCTGGCCCGCGACCGCCAACTGCGGCGTCATCGCGACCACATCCACCAGCGCGGCATCCCGGGTTGGATCGACGCGGTGGACGACAAGGCATCCACGGTCACGGTCACGTTTTTCGACGGCCTGGACATGAGCCTGTTGGACAGCTTGGACGACGTCGTTGCCGAGCCCCTGGGTTGGCCAACCTCGGGCGGTGCGAAAGACGATTTGAAACCGAAAGGGACGCTGGCCGTGGCCCGTCGGAGTCTGATGACCTACGAGCCGCTCAACGACCGCAAAGGCGGCAACATTTTAAGAACCAATCAGGTCCCGATCGTGCCGGGCTGCTGCGGCGTGCAGATTCAGCTGCAGTGCGGCCTACTTCTGGAAGGTTATCGTCCGGGTGAAATCGTCCGTTTTTTTCCGGCCAGTTGGGTCTTCGTCGCCCTGCCGTCGGAAGAGCAGTTCTTTGGCCGCGAGTGAACCTGCGTCAAACACCGCCAGGTGCCCCGCCTTGCCACCGACGGCGAGGCGGTCTGCGGTCGGTGAGAACTGCAGATCGCGGATCGGGGCGACGTCGGTTTGGACGACCAATTGGGTCTCCCAGGTTTCGGTGTCCCAGAACAACACCTCGCCGTCGAAGTGGCCGCTCGCCATCACATTCCCATCGCTGGCGAAATCGATTTCACCCAATTGAGATGGATTGGGTTGACGACGCGCCACTTCCTCAAACTCGGGCATCGACCAAACCGAGATCACTCCGGCCAGCGTGCCGGTGACCAACGCCTTGCCGCCGGGCAAGAATTTCATCGTCTTCAGGTCGGCCAGTTGCCGCCGGGCCAATTGTTCACACTGGCCAGATTCCGATTCCCGCCACAGCGTGACGACCTGATTTTCGTCGGCTGTGGCGATCAATCCTGACGAACGGTCTTTGACCGAACGGGACAGTTTCGATTCGACGTGGACGTCGGAATGTCCCAGACGAATCCCTTCGTCGGTTCGTACTAACGGTTGCCACAGCGGATTGCATTCGCTGAACCCGAGCAGCAATCGATCTCCATCCAACATGATTTCACGCGCGCCGCCAGGAATATTCGGAGAATCGATTTGCCGGCCGGTGCCGACGTTCCAAACTCTAAGATCGCGTCCTCTTTGCCGGGTGATCAAACAGCGACCGGATCCGGCAAACATGAGTTGACAGGTTCCCTTGGTGTCGGTGTCCCATTGACGTTGCAAGGTTCCCGAATCGGTTTCATAGATCCCGATCTTTCCGTTGGGGCTGTAGGTCGCCAGCAGCATTCCGTCAGGCGAAAAAGCCAGTCTTCTGACCACGTTCCCAAGGGATGGCCAAATTCGGTAAAGCTTCGGCGGAGTCACCGACGCAACCAGCACCCGCCCTCCCCGCAGTCCGATCGCCACCTTGTCACCGTCCAGCGACGCGTCCAAGCTGAACGGATCCAGATCCACCAGCTGTTGCGGACTGGACGCCGCCAAGCGTTTTCCGACTCGTTTGGCGCGATCACTGCGATAGAGCGTCGCGAGTTTTCCATCGCTGCCCCAAAGATCGACACGCCCACGACCGACTTGCAAGAAACGGTGCGGCCGAGCCCCCGAGCCGTTCCCGACGAAGTCCAGATCGGGAAGAAAAATTTGGTCACTCCAGGTCTGATACGGCTGATCCGAGGCGAGATCCCAGATACCGACGCTATCGAGTCGACGGCTGAGGCTGGCCAGGCGCAAGTCGGGTGAGTAGCGGCCTCGAACGTACGGATCGGTCTGGTTTGCGAAGAAGGTCGCTTGTCGACGTTCGATCGGTTCTCCACTGTGCAAATCACAGACGGTCAACACCCCCGACTGCGACACCGCGCCGACGCGATCGCCGTCCGCGGCAACGGTCAGGCCGATGATCGCGGATTCATCGAGTCGGCGTTCCCAGATTTGTTCCCCGCCGGGACGACTGTAATGAGCCAGCCCGCCGGTCTGATCGGCAACCAGATAGGCGTCGGATCCCGGGACGGTCGCGAGGGCCGTCACCCGGGCGCCGGGCGCCGGCTCCAGCACTTGTGCTTGATCGGAATCGACATCCAACACAGCCGCTTTCCCATCACGTCGAGCGAACAGCACGCGGCGGGAGTCTCGATCCAGAGCCAGGCGTACCGCCGGCGAATCGATTTGACCGGAGATCGCCGCGATCCGTTTCCCCGTCGATGTTTCCCAGGCACGGACTCCCGACGGCCCGCTGGTGACCAACCACGTCGCGTCATCGGAAATGGCCACATCCAACAGTCCTCGGTCGTCGGCATTCCACCCCGAAATCGTGTCGGTCGTCGAAGCGTCAAGCAATCGCCAAACAAAACCACGAAGATCCTCGGGACAGATCGTTTCGTCGGCCAATTGTTCGGCGACATGGTCGGGTTCGCGGTGTACCATCGCGCCCAGACGCAACAACGTTTGATTCGAGGCAGTGCGTCGAAGCTGACGAACGGAATCGGAATAGCGCCGGTTCGCCCGCTCCAGAGCCGCCTGGTTGGCTTCGAGAATCTGATTCGCCCGGCGGAGGTCTAGCGCGCGTTGGTTCGCAACCTTGGCGGCGATGCCGGCGGTGACGGCCAGGGTGGTCAGCAACGCCAACGCGATCAGCGATAGCGACGCCGCCCGGCGGTGCCGCAGACACCACTTCCACAGCGCATCGCCGGCACCCTGCCGCCTGGCCAGGATCGGTTTGCCTTGCAGGTAATTTCGCAAATCGGCGGCGAACGCATCGATCGAGGCATAGCGCTCCGCCGGCTCTTTCGCCAACGCGGTTTCCAAAATCAGTTCCAGATCGCCGCGGAATCGACGGTCGAGACGGCCGATCGGCACGGGGGCCTCACTTTTGACGACCTCCGCCGTCTCCCACATCGACTTCTTGGCGATCTGATAAGGAAGCTGACCCGACAGTAGCTGGTACAGCACGACGGCGAAACCGTAGACATCGGTCCGAGCATCGATCTGTGACGGCTGGGCATTGAACTGCTCGGGACTCATGTAGCTGCGGGTCCCGATCCAGGCCTCGGTCGTCGACTCCTGGCCCCGCTCGTCGGCGCTGTTTCGACGCAGGCGCGCCAACCCGAAATCGATCAGTTTGGGAACACCGTCATGGGTGACCAGCAGATTGGCCGGTTTCAAGTCCCGATGCACAATCCCCTCGGCATGTGCCTCGGACAGCGCATCGCAATACTTCAGACAAAGTGTGAGGGTATCGTGTGGCGACCAATCCGACGTCATCTGTTTGGACTGAACGAATCGCAGCACATCCGTCCCCTCGACCCATTCCATCGTAAAGTACAGACGCGGTGCCCCGAACACCTCCGCGACGCCGGCGTCGAAAATCTGGGCGATGTTGGGGTGGCGAAGCGTCCCCAGCATCTCGACTTCCAATTGAAATCGCGATTTGATTCGGGGGCGGGCGGTGATGTCATGCAACAGCTTGAGTGCCACCTTGCGGGCCGGGAACTGCTGCTCGGCCAGATAGACGACCGAGTACACGCCGCGGGAGATTTCCGCCAGAATCTTGTAGCGGCCGATCGTCTCGGGAATGGTCGCCGCAGTGGGACTTTCAAACCGAGAAAACATCTCCAGCCAAGCGACGTAGTCCCGCAATTGCTCCGCGAGCTTCAAGTCACCGTCACACAGCTGCTCGATCGTGACATTGCTCCCCTCGGCCACCATCGCTTCCCACCGGTCGAGCAATGCCTGCAGTTCATCCGAGATGATAAACTCATCATCACGAAAAGAGCGCGTCGAGGAGTCTTCGAAGGAATTCGACAAACGGAATGGCCCCGCGACAACCGGAACGCGAAGAGAAGTGGCTGCGAGTTGGTGCGTCGCGTGCGACACGGTTCCAGTATAGCCTTACACCGATCCGACGCGCAAGCAGCTTGATGATTTAATCCGACGACGTCACCCATTTTCTTGTCGTTTCAATTCCCGGCGTCCCATTGCGGCCGTCGGTCTGTGATAGCCTATAGCTCTACAAGGTGGTCCCCCAAAACGGGACGACGCACGATCTCATTGAGCCAGGAGGCCTACCGGATGCATTGTCTTTCCGCCAACGCTGACAATCACCTCGCCGACCCGTACGGCGGGCGATGGAAGCGGACCGTCATCTGTTTGGTATTGCTTTTGTCCGGTGTCTGTTTCACAGTCCGTTGCCCTGCTCAAGAACCCACTCTTTCGGCAGAAGAGCAGCGTGAACGCACCACCGCGGCGAAGTTTTTGGAGGTGTTGCTGCGACGCCCCAACGCGGGAACCGCGCTGGACCGCGTGTTCGGTTACCACATCGGCGTCGGCGACATCGGCGAGTTGATTGACGGACTGACCGACAAGGCCGAAGCCGCGACCGACGAGGATGAGTCCGGTCGCCACTGGATGGTCGCGGGACTGCTGCAACTGCAACGCAGCGAAGACGCCGCGGCGATCGAGGCTTTGGCGGCGGCCGAAGCGAAACTGCCCGAGAGCCCGCTGGCCGCCTACTACCACGGCCAAGCCCTGTTGATGGTCGGACGGACCGACGAGGCATCCGCGGCGATGCAGCGGGCGATTGATTTGAAACCGTCGCGACAGGACCACCTGAAGTTCGCCGGTCAACTCGGTCGCCTGTACCAACGCGCCGGAAAGACCGAGGAAGCGCTGCGGATCTGGACGCAATTGGAAGAAAGTTTTCCGGGCGACGACGGGGTGCGACAGCGGATCGCCCGTGTGATGATCGAAGAAGGCGACGTGCCAGGAGCATTGGCACGGTACGACGCCTTGGCAAAAGACGCCCGCTCGCCGAATGACAAAATCGTGTTTGCGATGCGGGCCGCCGATCTCCGCGCCCAAGCAGGCGACCGGCCGACCGCAATCCGTCAATTCGAAACGCTGTTGGGGAAACTTCGCCCGGGCAGCTACCTGTACGACGAAGCTCGCCGGCGTATCGAAGCCACGTTCCTGTCCAGCGGTGACTATGCCGGTCTGGCGGAGTATTACCAAACCTGGGTCGACGACCATCCCGAAGATTTGGGCGCGGTCATTCGACTCGCCCGCACGCTGTCGATCCAGGGCCGCGGCCCCGAAGCGTTGTCCTGGTTCGAAAAGGCGATCGAACTGGCGCCCAGCGATCCCACGCCCCGATTGGCACTGATCAACGCCCACGTCGCCGCAGAAAACTACGCCGAGGCGGCCCGGCAGTACGAAACGCTGATCGAATTGGAACCGAACAATCCGGACCACTTCGTGCGTTGGGGCCAAATCCTGATCGAAAACCGCAAGCAACCCAAAGAAGCTCGTATCAAAGCGGCCGCTGACGTCTGGAAACGACTGGCAAACTCCCGCTCCGACGACGCCGTCATCCAGTCCCAGGTCGCCGATCTGCTACGTGGTGCCGAATTGGTCGACGACGCGATCGGGCAATACCAAGCCGCCATCAAACTCGCACCCGATCAACCGCAGTACAAGGAGTATCTCGGCGAGTACCTGCACGGGCTTGAGCGCGAAGCCGAAGCGTTGGACGTATGGCGATCGCTGGTCGCCGGCGAACTCCGCAATCAAAAGAACTTGATTCGATTGGCCGAGGTGTTCCACCAGTTTGACCGACCGGAGGAAGCGTTGAAGGTGATGTCCGAAGCCTGTGAATTGGATCCCACGATCGAAGATCGCTTGCGGTATTCCGAATGGCTGCGCGACGCCGAACGATTCGATGCGGCATTGGAACAAATCGCCTTGGCCGCCGCTGCGACCGAAAACGTTGACGAACGAGAGCGGGTGTTCGCGGCTGAATTGAAAACCTATCAAGCTTCGGGAAAACTGGAGCAACGGATCGCGCAAGCCCGCGCGGAAACCGAGGCCGAAGACAGCGATGCGGATGCGTGGCGACGACTGGCCATCCTCTTCAACGCCGCCGGAAAAATACCGGACGCACTCGAGGCGATCGAAGCCTCACTCGATCGCGATCCCAACTCGATCGACGCGTTGGAAATCGCCGCGCGGATGTACGAGGATTCGGGGCGGCTTCCCTTGGCGATCGAAAAACGCCGACTGTTGGCCGAAACCGATTCTCGATTTCGTAACGGGCACCTGCAAAAACTCTCCTCGCTGCATTTGCGAGTCGGAGAAACCGACCAGGCGGTCGCCGTCGGCAAAGAGCTGTTGGCCGCGTCCTCGGGTTCCATCGAGGCCTATCGATTCTACGCCGATTTGTGCGGGAACATCGGACGGATCGATCAACGCCTGGACACGCTACGACGCTGCGCGCGGTTGAATCCACGCAGCAACGAGGCCCAGCAAATGCTCGCCAGCCAACTGGCCGAGGATTTCAAGACCGATCAGGCGATCGAATTGTATTGGAAAATGCTCGACAGCGCCGGTGACCTGGACGATCGACGCAACCTCGTCAACACGCTGACGGATCTTTACTTGCGGACCAACCGACTGGATCAATTGATCACCCGTTTGGAAATCCGCGGGCGGGAATCCGGTGATCGACGCACCACGATCGACCTGATTTCGACCGCACACCAACAGGCGGGCGACCTGGGACTGGCACGCCAGGCACTAGAAGGACTGTTGGCCGAAGACGGTCGCGACACGTTGCTGTTGGAACGATTGGTGTCACTGGCCGAACAAGTCGGCGAGTACGACCAAGCGGTCGCCTTGCAACGTCAACTCACACGCCTGGCCCCCGACCGCAAGAACGAAGCCCGACTCGCGTCGCTGCTGATCGACATCGGCGAAGTCGACGAGGCTCAAGTGATGTGGTTTCGGATGACCGAGACGAGTTCGGATCAGACTCTCCTGGCCCGCAATATCAATCGTCTGTACGCGGCCGGCGAAAACGAAACGGCGATCAAATTGGCGAAACAGATCCTGGAGCGACAAAGTGACGATTGGGAAACACGTTTCCGCCTGATGGTGCTGCAGGCCGATGAAGGCGACTGGGAAACCGCAGCGCAGACCGCCGAAAACTTGATCGCGATGAACCTGGACGACGCGACGCTCCCCGACGGTGGCAAGCCGTACGAGAGAACGGTGCGAACCAGTTCCGGCCAGAGCTACACACGGCCGTCGATTCGAGTCGGGCGACTTCAAAACATGTACTCGCTCTACCAGATCGTTGATGATCGATACGGTTACCCATCGACGATGTCGCTGCCCCAACCGATGGATTTCGGCCACGCAAAATTGATGGCACGCTATTGCCAGCTCAAACAAATGGCCACCCAAGGCTCGGCGATCAACGACCACCTCGCAGGTCTGGAGAAAGCCGCCATGGCCGCCGACGCATCGGCCGACCAAGTCTGGACCTGGTACGAAACCGCCACGATTGCCGCATCCGTCCAGCAAAGCTCCTTCATGAGCCCCCAAAACCCCGCCGAATGGACAGCGATCTGGCGTCTGGCGGAAGTCGATCGAGAGATCGGGATGTCGCAACTGGTCAGCTTGTTCGTCAATCGAATCAGCTACGCCCAGCGCAGCGACATCGCATTGCGGAAACTGCCCGATGATCGCATGGCTTGGTTGAAATCGAAAGCGGAATCACCGGACGAATCCGTCTCCGATCAATATGGCCGCGGCGCGTCGTGGCAGATGATCTATGGATCGGAGCTTCGGATCGCAGGCAAAACCGACGAAGCGGATCAATACTTCAAGCAACATCTCAACAATGCCATCGAAAACGCCGACTCGGTCGGCTTGGTCACTGCGATCCAGCAAGCGTCGACCTACGGCACCGACGCACAGCTCTGGCCGCTCTTGGAAGATGCGATCCAACGCCAACAAGAGCTCCGACGGTCTTACGGCAACACGCCCGTGGCTCAACTACTTTCGATATTCAGCGCCGTAAAACGCATCGAGGATGGGTTGTCCAAGGGGCCCAGCGATGCGACCTATCGAGAGCGTGTGTTTTCCTTGATGGACGAAATGCTGAAAGAGGAAGCGACCAAGCCCCTGCGACGACGCGTCATTCGATTGACGGGAATTGGTGGCCCCAGAAATCAAGGCCGCGTGGTGGCCGGACGTTATGTCCAAGTCAGCGTCGAATTCCCCCCGACCGGCCTCGGCCCAGAGGATCCATTCGTGTTTGCCCAATACAACGTCTGGGAACGCATGAAGGATCACGCCGACGAATGGCTCCAATCGCTGCGAACGGGCATCGACGCGTCCGAGTCTCCGCGTGAAGCGATCCAGCGACACCTCGCCGCGGCATCGGTGTTGTATTGGGAAAAACGCGTCGATGAAGCGATCGAGCAACTCCAGCTGGCGAACCGCTTGGCATCGAACGAACTGCCCCAGATGGAACCGGAATTGCGTCTGATGTCGGCTGATTTGCTGTTGCGACAAGACCGCAAACGCGAAGCCTTGGACGCGATCGATTCGTTGACCGTCTATGACCAAAACACGATGGCGGTTCGCGAGTTCGCCGCGGCTCGATTGGCTGCCGCGATCGGAGACCGCGAGCGGGCGCAACTGGCGGCGCGGCGATTGTTCGGCGTTCGTCTGAACACCGACGCCCAGATCGAGCTCGCCAAACTGATGCGTAAATTGGACATGCGACAGCTCGCTTCGGACCTCGTCCGGCGACTAAGAAGCCGCGGCGGCAGCAACACCGACCAGCTGCAATCGTTGATGACTTACTTCGTCGCCCAAGGCGAAAACGATCAGGCCGCCGAAGTGGCGATGGAACTGCTGCGTCGCAGCGCCCCACCACGCCGCTCGGGCAGCCGCTACACGACGACCAATCAAGTCCGACGCCGCAACGCCCTGCAAACGCTCTCGACGACGGGACACTTGACGTCGCTGATCGCCGCGACCGAAGAAAAACTCGAAAAAGCCCCCAAAAGCCAACGGATCCGGTCGGAGCTGGCCGAATTGTACGTGGCCGCCGGCAAAACGGAAAAATCACAGGCGCTGCTCGGCGAAACCGAACTGAAGGATGTCAACAGCGCGCGTGCCCTGGAAGCGACCGCCCAACAATTCGTGGCCGCCGGAAAAATGGACGAAGCCTGCGACGCCTACCTAAAACTGTTGCGACGCAAGCAAGATTCCTTCAACCAAAACTTCTACGAGATCAAACGCCCCTTCGATAGCCAACAGCGACTCGGCGACCTGGCCGATCTGATGATCGAAGTCGGCGTGCAAAAGTTTACCGATCATCGAGTGTCGGAAATTTGCAGCGATTTGGTTCGCGATGCAAATGCCGTCGACAAAGCCCGTGCGCTGTTTTCAGCTATGCTGGACATCCCGCCGACCGCCACCAATTCGATGTACTCGATGAGCAACATCATGGGTTCGGCCAGCAAGATCCTAACCGATCGCGAACTCGTGATGCGGACGGCGCGTTTCATGATCGAAGCGTCCGAAAACGGAAACACATGGAGCACGCTGTTCAACGGTTATTCCACCGGCAGCGACGGTCGACACAACAACGTGACCACCTACTTCGTCCGCCACGTCTCCCAGAGTAAGGAAAACGCCCAAGCGGTCGAAGAATTGTTGCGGGCCAAACTACAAGAGAACGAAGATTGGCTGGAAGGCAAGGTCTGGCTCGCGCTCGTGTTGACGGCGAACAAGGAATACGACGAAGCCAAGGAGTTACTTGAGCCGCTGGTCCAGAAAGACCACAATCCGCAACCGACGCACGACGTGCTGTGGTTGGTCGGCAGCTTGATCGATACCCATCCGCCGATGCAGCCGTTGGCCGAGCGTCTTTATGAGTACGCGTTGGAGAACACGACCGACCGCAGCAACCGCGACTTTCAGTATTCGTTGAAAGGTCGGATCTGTAACTTCATGGCCGACATTGGCAACAACAGCCGCGCCCGCGAACTGGCTCTGGCAGCCATCGCGGACGAAAAGACCAATCCGGGTCAACAGTTCGGCAATCCCGAGTACGAAGCCTATCAAAAGATCCGATCAACGCTGAGCATGATGGAATTCTTGGCGAAAATCGACTATCCCTCCGATGCCCTCCGTGTCGCACGCGAATTCGACAAATCGCTGTTCGGGAAAGCCGGCCGCTATCAATCGGGACGCCAGGAGCAGTTTGAAAAGCAGCAAAACGAGTTATTGGATCAGGTCCGAAAGCTGGGCGGATTGGCCACGGTCCGCTCGATGGTCAATGAAACCACCGACGGTCCCACCGCCGTTGATTTCGCGATCACCCTAGGCGATCAACCGTTTACCGATCTCGCCGTGTCGTCGCTGTGGATTGAAATGCTGGAAGACGCGGCCGATGATCCGAAGAACGCCGAAGCGTTGAATGAGTTTGCCGTCGAAATGAAAACGCTCGCCGAGAAGCGTCCGCAAGACGATGCCGCCTCCGCCGCCCACGCGATCGCCTCGGATGTCGTCGGAGTCCATCAACCGCTGTATGATCTGATCGACCGTTGGACCGGCGTCACACAAGACGATCCCGAGGTGACGAATCATCGGCTACGGGGGCGGTTGCTGATGGCGTCGATACTGCGAGCCGACCGCGGAGCATCCGGTGACGAAGCTGTTGCGACACGAAAGAAGTTTGCGGAGCTGGATTTCGATTCGATTCCGGGAACCAGCCGAATCGAACAAACCTGTTTCATCGCTGCGTTGGCAAAGCAATCACTGGCGCGGAGTGACCAGGAAACCACACAGCGATTGTGGAAACGGGCGATTGAATTGGGCGCCAGCCAATGGATGTTGTTGGATCTGTCACACGCAGCGATCGACGCAGGGATGCCCGACATTTCGGCGTCCGCGTTCGCCACGGCCGTCACGGCACCCGCCGGTCCGATCGAGATAGACGAATCAGAAGACAACTCGGCAGGTTCCTTGGGACAGTTGCTCGGCAGCGCTCGCCCGCGACAATCCACGTCGTCCACGTCGTCGGCCAACGAACTGGATCCAGACGAAGTCCGACTGGCACAACGCATTTTGGATCTCGATGAAGCGTGGCGCGTCAAAAAGCTGTACACAAAATTCGTCTTCGATCCTCTCGTTGAACTCACACTGGGAAAACCCGGCTCGCGAATTCGAACGCTGTGCACACCGGTTTCCATCAAGCCGAATGATCGGATCGTCATTCATAGCGTTTTCGATCGCTTGGCCCGCCGGGCGAGCTGGTCAAAGCGTACGGACAAATTGATGTCCCTGCTGACCGGCGATGATTCCGAAACGAATCTGTTGGCCGGACTGGTGCTGCTCAATGACAAACGGGGCGAAGCGGCGTTGCCACGGTACCAGGCCGTTGACGCCACGGCGCTCAACACGCTTCCCAAAGAATTGGTCATGCAATCGTTGCTGTTGGCGCTCGATGATTCGCATTGTCGCCCCCGCGCGCTTGAGTTGGGGTTGGCACTGATCGACCAAAACCGACCGTCCCAGCGATACGCCAACATCGAACCGTTTGATACGTTTTCGTTGCACCTGGCAAAGCTAGCCATGGACCATGGAATGAAGCAAGAGTTCGTCGACGTGTCGATCAACAACTACCTTGAATTGACCGCCCACGACAACGACCGCTATTCGGCGATCAGCAGCCGCGTCACGCGACGTTTGGGCCAATTAGAAAAGGTCGCCCAGTTGTTGATACCCAAAGGGCGACTCGATCAAGCATTGACCTACCTGGCGATGCGGCAAAGCGGATTCGCACAAGGCTTCGATCGCGGAAATGACTGGGTCGGGTGCTGGGCGTTGGAGTCGATTCAGGCCATGCCGGATCGTAAAGCGGCCTACCAAATCCTGGCCGATTGGACCTTCCAAGGCGATGGTCCGCTGCAAACGATCCGAACGCTCGCTCGGCGTCAGCCGTTGCCGACCTGGATTCCCCCGTCGGTCGGCGGTTATTACCCGCCGTTCCCGCCCGTTCCCGATCAGTCCCTGCCGATCGCGACGAACTACTACTCCCTGGCGCGACTGGCGATGCAGATCGATGCGACAGACGATCTTTTGAAACGATTGCAAAAAGCACAATCGGACGGGCGCGCGGAAGCCGACACCGCGATGGCGATCTGTCTGGCGGCGATGAAGCAACCCGTCGCGCCAGAATTGCTTTCCGGCATCACCCAGTCGCTGGATTCGATTCAACCGGGCGACGGAAAACCGGCATCGCAGGCACCGCTGGCGGAACTGCAACTCGCGTCGATCCTGGCAGCCGACCCGGCTCACGATGAGTTTTCTAAAAAGGTGACGAAGGCCCTGATCGGTCATACGCACACCCAATCACGCGGGTATTTGATGCCTTGGGTGGCGCGGTACGAACACACGCGAGGTTCGGCGGAAACGTCATCCTTGCGTTCGGCCGATGATCTGACGCACTGGATCCGCGCGACGCACGCCAGCGCCAAAGATTTTTCGGAAGGAAAAACGCCGGCAGTCTGGGTGACCGATGGCGACAGTCGAATCCATCATGTTTGTGGATTTGGCACCGACTTCTTGTGGTTCCGCTATCCGCTGCAAGGCAATTTCACCGTCGAAGTCGAAACGTTGGACGGCGGTTGGCGAGAATCGGAACTGGTGTTCGACGGGCTGCAGTTCGCCGCGTTGGCGCATAACAAAAGTGTCTACGTGAAATCACAAAACAGCAACGACTGGTCGAGATTCTACTCTGACGTCACCAAGAAAAACGAATTCAACCGTTGCAGCGTAACGCTGGATGACGAATCGCTCAGCTATCGCGTCAACGATCGATTGATCTATCGCGAACCGCGAAAAAATCACTCGCCTTGGCTCGCGATCATGCTTGCCGGTGACAAACGCACGTCCGTGCAAAACATCAAAATCACCGGACAACCCACCATTGCTCGCCACGTCGACTTGATCCCCGACGACACGCTGCGGGGTTGGTCGGGACAGTACTTGAATGCAAAACTCCCCACGGCCGACGTGAATCTCGATCAACACGACAAAAACGAAAACGCCCCCCGAAGCTATCGATCGGGGCCCAAACCCGACCAGATCAAGAACCTAGCCTGGACGGTCAAGAACAGAGAATTGGTCAGCGGCAAGGTCCTGCCACAAAGCTTCAATGGGCAGAACAGCATCCGCTATGAACGCCCACTCGGCGACGGCGAAACGATCTCCTATGAATTTTTCTACGAAGCAGGGAAAACGGAGGCTCACCCCTCGATCGGCCGAATTGCTTACGTGATGCGTCCGACGGGTTTGCAGCTGCACTTGATGAATGCCCCAAACACGGCCTGGACGATTCCCAAAGGATTCGAAGTCTCCTTGCCCGGCGTGGAACCCAAAGCGTTGCCGCTGAAGGCATCTCAATGGAACCAGGTAGAACTGACACGCCGAGGCACCAAGCTGGAAATCGTGCTCAACGGTGAATCAATTTTCAACCGAGAGCCACAAACGCGACTCGGTGACATGGTGTTCGGATTGTTCCACAACCGCGAACAGACATCCGCGCGGATTCGAAAGGTTCGAATCAGCGGACCATGGCCGGAGCAGGTTCCGAAGTCGCTCCTTTCCTTTTCCAGTCGTTCCGAGACGCAATGAATCGATCCACCGAATCACTCGCCGAATCGCTTTCTGATCTCTTTTCTGAGAATGTGACGGTCGATCATCAGCAGTCCAGTGAACAGGGCGGCGTAAACGTTACGATTGCGGAGATCCGCTACCGGTCCTCGGACGCTGAATCCGAATCGTCACGGCGCGTCCGGCAGACCGTGGCCGTGTTGGATGAAGAGATCCATCTTCCCTACGTCGCGATGTTCCCCCATCGCAAAGGGATCCTTGGAGCGGTCTTTTCGGCCATCGGGGGAATGAACGACGTCAACTTTGACGACTCACCGAAATTCTCGGCCGACTATTTGCTACACGCCTGGAATGAAAAAGCGGTCCGTCTGTTGTTCACACCGAAGCTGCGCGAATATTTTTCCCAGCACGCGGGCTGGAGTCTGCGTGGAAACCGCGGCCGCATCGCCGTCTTCCAGCAAGGGCGCGTTTGCAAGAGCGAAGAATTGGATGAGTTTGTCAACGCTTCGGCCGAGATCTTTCGGTTGATTCGAGAGGGCGAACAGGAACTCGACCGGCACCCGGAAATCAATCGTGAAGCCCGGGTTCAAGATGCCTATGCGGCGGCCGAAAACATGGGTGGAATCGCCGGCCGTATCCTGCGCAACGAACTTGATCGGATCGCATTGTCCAGCGATGAAGTCCGACAGTTTCTCGCCCAACCGGTCCCGCGGCTGGATATCCCCTCGGGAATGCATCGTCAGGTCATTCCGGACGTAAAAATGCTGATTGCCATGGGAATCGTATTCACTGTCGCAGGGGTCGTCGTCCCGATTTTGATTTTTTTGGTGCTGCAAGGCAATGACCGTCTGTTCGGCATTCCCTTCGCCGCCACCTTCCTGCTCGCGGGCGGCTTGATGCTGTTCTTTTCGATTCGGCACGGGCGCCGAAAATACCGACTGCTTCGGGAGGGTACGGTTCATACGGGGCGGATCGAGCGTGTCGAGCGGACGAACACGGAAATCAATTCGCGACGTCGCTATGTGCTGCACGTCACGTATGACGTCGACGGTCAATCGCGGCAGACGACCGCCAACGTTTATTCAGGGATCGAGCGGGCGAGATCGCTTGCCGATCAAAACGCAGCGGTGCGGGTTCTGGTCGATCCCCAAGACGAAAAGCATGTCCTGTGCGTCGATTCGCTGGTGATCACGTAGACCGATATCTCAGCACGTGGCGTCAGCCAGTGGCGCGTGTCTACTGTGACAACCGATCCAGCACGTTCTTTGTGATTTGAACCACCGCGGGGTCCGCGCCGCGCAGTCCATGGGCCCAGTCGGTCGTGCCCGCTGTCACCACCGTGCCACCTGCGGCGGACGTATAAACTCCCAACACCGCTGCGCCCACTCGATCGGTCGGAAATCGGTCGTACCAGTAACTGTCGCCGGGCGCCCAACGGGCTTCGCAGGTGCCAAGGATCTGGAACGACTGGGGCGTCCCGTCGTTGTGCGTCGCTGTGGCAACTCCGTCGATCCACTTCATTTCGCATCCGTCACACTCGTAACCGACGATGCTGTCCTTGCCACCGAACGCGTCGCCCTGTTTCAATCCCGTGCCCTTGAACAGCCAATGATCGGGTTGGTGGACGGTAAACGCGCCGGAGCCGTCCATGAACTGGCCGTGGCTGCGGTGGTAGCCGCCCCACAAAAAACCGACGCCGGTCAATTCATTCTCGGGTCGACCCACCAAGTGGTGGCTCCACGCCGTGCTCAGCAAACGGTGGTCGCCCGTACGATACAACGGATCCATGTTCGGTGTCTGTTTCCATGACGTCAGCGTTCGGCCATCACTGCCACTGCGTACTTGCCAACAACAGGTGTTGCCACTGAAAAACGCAACGTTGCCACCGTCACGGATGAAACGCTCCAGATGATCTCGCATCGGCGAAGACCAGTATTCGTCGTGCCCGACACTCAACACCAACTTGTAATTTTTTAGGATCTCGGGATGAAACTCCAAGTCGCTGTTGACCGCAAAGTCAATCGAAAATCCGTTCGCTTCAGCCCAACGCACAAAAGGCAACTCCCAATTACCGAACTGAGAATTGATCGGCCGATCGAACGACACCTGATGGCCTTGCAATCCGTCGCGATCATGGTAGCTGTACAGACTGTGGCCGCCCCAGTTCGTGTACGCGTTGTAGGTGTTGGTTGACAGTTGCAGCAAGATTTTGGATTTCGATTGGGAATCACCAGCGCGGACGACAAAGAACAGAGACCCTCGCACGTCATCGTCATCACCGGACTTCATCGCGACCTCGTAGTAGCCGGTCTTCCAGTCGTCGGGAACTGTCAATGTCCAGGCAGTGGGCCAGTTGCAACCGTCCGACGAAGCCCGATCGGGAATGGGGTGGGCCGCACACGCAACACCGACCTCACGATGGACCTGTTCTCTCTGGGCACCGACCCGAGTGATCGTCAAATCCACACGGGGCTGGCTGGACGAAAGGTGAAAGGCAACGGACTCGCCGGCAACGTAGCTGAGTTGATCGGTGTAGCCGAACACATAGGGTTCGGCGGGCGGCATCTGTTCTGCGTTGCATTGATTGAGCACACCGAACATCATCGTCGCCCAAATCATCAATCGAAAAGTCGTCTTGACCATCGGTTTCTCCCGTTGTGAATCGAAGTTTGCAGCGACCAGTGTACCGGCCTCTCGCCACACCGGGCAACGATTGACACCGCTGGCAAAGCAGCCCCACGGATGCCCCACCCATCCTCCAGCCACCCATCATTCTGCCCCCTATCATTCTGCCTACCCTTCTTTTCCCTTCCATCGTCTTGCCCCCATCGTCTTGCCCCCATCGTCTTGCCCCCATCGTCTTGCCCCCATCGTCTTGCCCCCATCATCACGCCACACCTCGCCTGCGTCCCACCGCGACAACAAGCTATCATAGCCCCATCACACCGCTCTAATCCCTTCGGAAACCCTACCTCGGACATGCCTCCCGCCCCACAAAACGATTCCTCCTCTGGTCAAACTTCGTTGACCCTGGTCGGTCGCGTTCAAGCGGATGACCAGGCCGCGTGGCAGCGACTTGTCGACCTGTATGGTCCGTTGATCTTCTCGTGGGGTTGTCGCGGCGGATTGTCCGTTGAAGACGCGGCGGATGTGATGCAAGAAGTTTTCACGTCGGTTGCCAAAGCGATTCGGCGCTTCGATCCGGCGGCTCGTGGACGCTTTCGCGGTTGGCTGTGGACGATCACACGCAACAAAATTCGCGACCATCACCGCACATCCGAAGCCAAAGCACGCGGCGGCGACACGGCCTTCGGCGAATTGGCTGAATACCCCGACCAGCTTCCCGAACAGTGGGATGACGATGCGTCCGACGTGACACGTCACGAAGTCCGGGCGTTGTATCATCGCGCGATGGAGCTGATTCGCACTGATTTTCAGCCGCACACGTGGCAGGCCTTCTTTTTGTCGGTCGTCGAAGAAATGCCGACAGCCGACGTCGCCGAACGCTTGAGCATGTCCCCGAATCAAGTGCGACAAGCCAAATCCCGGGTGCTGCGGCGGCTAAGGCTGGAATTGGCAGATCATGAATGATGGAGCCATTGCTGCGTAGGAAGTAGGGCATGCTGTGCAAGCCAATGGGCCGACAGGCACAGCCTGACCTACGCCGCGCAAGCGTCCAGGCGCCGATGTCGTTGGTGGTGTCAGGTTCATTCGGGCGATTCCAGATTTTCGTGTCGCGCCCGTCCGTGGTTACGTAATGGCTAAACTAGTCACACGCCCCAATGGACACCATCATGAACCAAGCCGCCTGTTTCTCCACCGAAGAACTGCGCCGCTATTTACTGGGCGAGTTGCCCGAGTCGGCTTCGGATGCTGTTGCGCACCACATCGACTCCTGCAGCGATTGCGAATCCACCATCTCGCTGCTGGACCGCGAATCGGACACGCTGGTCCAATCACTACGCACTCCCGTCGACCAACCAGAACCCGCATCAGCGTATCGCCAGGCGGTAAAATCCGCGAAGTCCAAATGGCGCGATGCGGCGTCGGAATCTGGCATCGAAGGCGTCTCCGATGCCCCCAAACTGCGTGATTATGAACTCCTGGAACCGCTCGCCCGCGGCGGCATGGGAACGGTCTATCGCGCCCGTCACACACGGCTCAATCGCCAAGTTGCATTGAAAGTGCTGCCCGGTCGATGGCTGCGAAACCCGGCCGCGGTCGCGCGATTTGAGCGTGAAATGCAGGCCGTCGGATCGCTCAACCATCCGAGCATCGTGCAAGCGACCGACGGTGGCGAAGTGGATGGCGTTCATTTTTTAGTGATGGAGTTGGTCGACGGGTTTGATGGTGGGACGCTGGCGAGTTTGCTGGGGCCGCTGCCGACCGCGGATGCCTGCGAAATCGCCCGTCAGGTTGCCGAGGGCATGGCCTACGTTCATCAGCAAGGGATCATTCACCGCGATCTGAAACCGTCAAACTTAATGATCACGCGAAGGGGTGACGTCAAAGTCTTGGATCTGGGGCTGGCACGACTGGTGGACGAGCAACTGGCCGGTGATGAGTTGACGACGATCGGCCAATTGATGGGGACGCTGGACTACATGTCGCCGGAGCAATTGGAAAACTCGCACGACGTCGATCAATGCGCCGACCTGTACTCTCTGGGGGCGACGCTCTACAAACTGCTTACCGGTGATTCGCCCCACGCCTCGGATCTGAGTGAGCCGTTTTTGTCAAAACTTCGTCGAATTGCGTCCGAACCGGCGGCGCCGCTGAAGCAGCGCCGCGATGACGCGCCGGATGAGTTATGCGAACTGGTCGATGGGTTGTTGGCCCGTCGCGTGGAAGATCGGCCTGTGTCGATGGAATCGGTCGCTGAGATGCTGAAGCCTTTTACGGTTTCCAGCGATCTTGTCCGTCGAACGAAGGAGGCGGCCAAAATTCAGAAACAGCGTCGAAACGTTATTCCGATGAATTCCGTCGACGCGACGGCGGCGCTGCACAGCGATGCGCTGCCACCTCCACCGGCGGCCGTTGCCAGTCGCACCAGACGATTGCTTTCTTGGGCGGTCGCACTCTTACTGGTGATTTCACTTGGTTTGGGAGCCGTCATCACGCTGGAGACGACGGCCGGGCGATTGGTGATCGAGACCGCCTCACCGAACGTCGAAGTCAGGATTCTCAAAGCCGGCCAAGTCTATCGCGAGTTGACGCTCAGTCAAAAACCAAAGTCATTGAGTTTGGGGGCGGGTGAGTATCGGATCGAGATCATCAGTGACGCCGACGGACTAGAGATCCAGAACGGTCAGTACACGCTGAAACGAGGCGACACTTGGCTCGCAAAGATCGTCCATCGCGAGCCGTCTGACCAGACCGCTCCCGTGGCTGATTCACTGGCTGATTCAATGGCCGACGCGTCGAGATCTCTCAGCGCGGGACAGCCGACCTACGAAGGGAAAACGTTGCCCCAGTGGTTATCGCTCTTGCGTACCGAACGGAGTGCGGATCAGGTTGACAAAGCCTGTAAAGCACTGCAAAAACTCGGCTCGGAGGACGACACCGCAACCGTCGATGCCCTGCTGCTTGCGGTAAAGTATCACACCGGGAGTTCCAAACCGAGCGGGAGCGTGAACACGATTTGGTCTTCGGTTCAAAACGTCTTGGCTGCACTCGATCAAACGGTTGTTGCCAGAGCGATGGCCGAATCGCTTAACGACGAGGGTCAAGCGAACACGCCGTTCATCCTCCGGTACGCGTCCGATCACGCCAGTCTTTTGGAGCCGGTTGAAACCGATGGTCTAGTCGATCAGATACAAACCATTGCGGCGACTCCCCTGTCCTCTCAACGAATCAGCGCCTTGAATGCGTTTAAGGCGATCGGTTCGGAAGAAACGACCGAACGATTGTTGCGGTCCGCCCTGGACGATGCCCAGGTTGGTGTTCGGTTGTACGCGGCGAATCGGCTGATCGAGTTGGACGCACACGTTGCGGAAGTCGTCTCGGCGCTCCGTGAGGTTGTGTTGTCCAGTGATCTCAGGAGTCGTGCGCAGGCAAGCTGGCTGTTGGGAGAAATCGGTCCGGAAGCAAAATCCGCTGTGCCGGAACTGGTCCATTGTGTCGAAGATCAGGATCTCGCGGTCACTCTCGCTGGTGTCTACCACACTTCCGACGGCACAACGAGTGTCAAAGATGCCGCGATTCACGCTCTCGGAGAGATTGGTGACGAATCGGTTGCTCCGTTGCTGATTGAAGAATGGAATCGGCGAGCATTCGAACGTCGACAAGTGACCAAATCAGAATTGCGGGAGCTGAATGATTACGGCAATTCGGCGACCTACCAACCCGACTGGGTCGCCGCATCGATCAAAAGGTTGATCGGCCGACGCCCGAACGTCGCTAGACGTCCCGATCGGACAAGCGTGCTCGTGTGGTCCATCGACGGACGAACGCTTGACATTGCATATCGTAACGCGTTCGATGATCGCCACCGCCGAACGACGGCAGGTCTGTCGGAGATCGCGGAACAGCTGCTGCCCATTTCACAACCGTTCGAACGTGAAAGTGCACGTGCGGTCATCGAAAAGGCCAGTCGCCTTCCCGATGACGAAGCACTTGAACTTGAAATCCGCATGATCGAGTTGCTCGCTCAGTTCGACGATCCAAAATCGGTATTGAAGTCCATGTATCGCCGTCAATCGTCGTATGCCGCATTGAGTATAGACGAAGCGGACCAGGAATTTCGAACGAAGACACTTCAGCAATACCAAGCACTCGCAATCCGGATGATTCAGTCACAAGAGAACTGGAAAGCAACCTATGCAGAATTTCTGATCGAACTTCTGGGCGACCGTTACCCGGGTGCCGCAACGTCCTTCCTAGATCTGATCGACGACTTCGCGCCAGACAAGCAAGTCGAGGGCGTTGTCAAAATCTTCCACCTGATTCGATGGCTCGGAGTGGATCGTATTGCGGATGCATCGACGGATCTTCACCGTTGGGTCCAAGTGCCTGTCAATCGCGCGGCAATTCGAAAGCATTTAAGTGGTGACAGCAATCGCGCATGGCTTGACCTGGTGGTCGGAATCTATTGCTGGGGCAGAGACAACGATTTGGCGGATGAAATCGTCGATCAACGCTTTGCGGAAGATTCGATCAACCGGTTTGATTTGTTTAACGAGCTGATCACGGCGATGAACGATCAACCCAAACTGTCTGAGCTGATCATCAAACTCTTTCGTCACCCCGCCCTGGCCGAGGCGGCAACGGAGATCAAGAGGGGCGATCAGACGACGATTCGTTCGTTGCGAGCAGTCTACCTTTCCAAACTCTTGACGCAGATCGCCAGGCAGCATCGATCCACTTTTGTGCCGATGCTCAGAACGCTGGCCGAATCGGGCGTCCATGGAGAATCCGAGGCCGCGAAACAGTTGCTTGATCAATGGAAATAGATTCGGAATGACTAGAAATGGCAGAATGATACAGGGCAGAATGATGGACTGACCGCTCAGGTCGCAAAGCCAACATCATACGCCCCCCGCCTCCTTCTTCTTCCTTTCCATCATTCTGCCACCCATCATTCTGCCCCGTATTATTCTGCCTTCCCTCCTACTGCCTTACATCGTTTTGCCCCCATCGTTTTGCCCCTGCTGCACACACGGCCTGCCCGACTTCTCTAAACTACCTCAGCATCGTTTGAATCCAACTCTAAAAGCCTGTTTCGATTGCCGCACCATGTTCAAGCCCCTCGCTCTGGCCTCGTTGATTTCCATCGTCCTGTCTCCGCTCTCCGTTTCCGCAGACGCCGATTCATCAGCCGCGGTCACACGCGTCGTTTTTGGTTCCTGTATCAAACAAGACCAGCCCGCGCCGATCTTTTCGGCCATGGCGGCCGAGCGGGCTGAACTGCTGCTGTTTACCGGCGACAATATTTATGCCGACACCGAGGACATGGCGGTGATGCGGAACAAGTACCAGACGTTGTCTCAGAAGTCGGGCTTTGCGTCACTGATCGATTCTGGCACGGTCATGGCGACCTGGGATGATCATGATTTTGGCGTCAACGACGGAGGCGCCGACTATCCCAAACGCGCGGAATCTCAGAAGCAGTTCCTCGATTTTTGGAACATCCCGGCCGACTCGCCGCTGCGTCGGCGGCCGGGCGTCTACGACTCCCAAACCTTCGGCCCCGAAGGAAAGCGTTTGCAAGTCATTTTGCTGGACACGCGTTACTTTCGATCTCCATTGAAGAAGGGCGAGCGACGTGTCGGCGGTCCTTATTACCCTGACGACGATGCGGAAAAGACGATGCTCGGTGACGCCCAATGGCGGTGGCTGGAGGAACAGTTCCGTCAGCCCGCCGACGTCCGGCTGATCGTTTCCAGCATTCAATTCGTTGCCCAGGACGCCGGCCAGGAATGTTGGGCGAATTTGCCGCTGGAACGCGATCGGATGTTGAACCTGATCCGTGACACCCGAGCAAACGGAGTCGTTTTCATCAGCGGCGACCGGCACTGGTCGGAGGTGTCAGCGCTGGCCGAGAAAACGCCCTACCCGATCTATGACATCACCTGCAGCAGTTTGAATCAGCTTCACCCACGTGGCACGCCTACCGACAATCGCTATCGGGTCAGCGAGTCGACCTACCACCGCGAAAACTACGGTCTGCTGGCGATCGATTGGCAGGGCGACGCTCCGACGCTGGCATTTGAGATTCGTGATCTCGGGGGGCAACGTGTCATCACCAAAAAATTGACACTGGCGAATCTGTCAAACTAAAGTGGCGTAAGCTTCCAGCTTGCGTTCCGTGCAATGGCAAGCAGGATGCTTACCCCACTTGGGCTAGATCGCGAATAACACTCGCCCGGGACGGCAAGATCTCGTAGAATAGACACACGGCCTCGTCCGCCCCGCCTGCCCCAGCTCGAAACGTCCGAGAGAGCCGCCCGGTTTTCCACTGCGTTTTGCCCCGCCTGCCCCCGAGAAGAGATGCCTCGCGTGTATTCTCATCGCCAGGATTTTGCCTCCTGCCTGACCCGCACCAGTCGATTGAGTTGCTACGCGGTCGGTTTGGGGATTCTGTTTCTTGCCACGTGCCTTCCCGCCGTCGGCGCCCCTGTGCCGCAAGACAAGACCGCAACCTCGTCCGAGCAAGAGGAATTCTTTGAGACCAAGGTGCGTCCGCTGTTGGTGCAGCATTGCGTCGAGTGCCATGGACCGGAGGACCAGTCGGGTGAACTGAGACTGGATCGCCAAGACCATTTCAAACGTGGCGGTGGCAGCGGACCGGTTGTGGTTCCCGGTGATGTCAAGGCAAGTCGGCTGATCCGTGCGATCGGCTATCGAGACAACGGCTTGCAAATGCCGCCGGACAGCAAGTTGCCCGAGGAAGCGATTCGCGTGCTGTCCGATTGGGTTCGCAGCGGGGCGTCTTGGCCGGAAGAAGCGATCGAAACAGATCAGACGGTCAGCATGTCGCCGGAGGAGCACATCGAAGCTCAACGACGCTCGCATTGGTCCTACCAACCGATCGCAACCACGCCGCCGCCATCGATCGCGGATCTGGTAGCGCGAGTGGGTCAAGACCAGGTGGACGCCTTTGGTGGCGATGGCATGACGGCGATCGACCGTTTCGTGCTGGCACGGTTGTCCGACGGCGGACTGGCGCCGAACCCGCGAGCCGATCGCCGCACCCTGATTCATCGGGCTTACCACGCGCTGTTGGGACTGCCACCGACCTATGAACAGGTCCAGGCATTCGTAGCGGACGAGCAGCCTGATGCCTTTGCCCGTCTTGTCGATCGTCTATTGGAGAACCCGCACTATGGAGAACGCTGGGCGCGGCACTGGTTGGACATCGCCCGCTACGGGGACACGAAAGGCTACTTGGCCGGAAACAGGGAAACGCGATACCCGTATGCGTTTACCTATCGCGATTACGTGATCGATGCCTTCAACCGCGACAAGCCTTTTGACCAATTTGTGATCGAGCAGCTTGCCGCCGACCAACTGGATCTGACCGGTGAGGCCCGCAGCGCGCTGGCGGCGATGGGGTTCTTGACCGTCGGTCGGCGTTTCATGAACCGCAAACACGACATCATCGATGACCAAATCGACGTGGTCACCCGAGGTTTTCTCGGCATGAGCGTCGCCTGCGCCCGCTGCCACGACCACAAGTTCGATGCGATCCCGACGGCCGACTACTACTCGCTGTACGGCGTCTTCGCCAGTTCCGAAGAACCGTCCGAGTTGCCGCTTCTTGGCGATCCACAATCCACTCCGGAATACGAGGCGTTCCTCAAAGCAAAGGCAGAAAAACAGCAAGAGGTCGACAAGTGGGTCGAAGAGCGACGCCAAGGAATCGAAAACGAACTGCGTTCACGCGTCGCCGACTATCTGGTTTACATCGCCAAGTCGCTGCCCCAATACAGCAAGGGGAAGGTGCAGCCCCAAGGGAAACGGGGGGCGTTGCGTTTGCCGGCCTCGCGGCGATGGCAACAGTATCTGGTCAACGCCAACGCATCGCCGCATCCCGTCTGGGAACTGCTTCGTCAACTGGCCGCACTGCCGCTGGATGAGTTTGCCGCGAAGTCGGCCACACTCTTGGACCAAGCCGCGACGGCGACGGAAACGACAGAAGGGCAGGAACCGGCGAATCCGATCCCTCAACGCTTGCTTGATTCGTTGCGCGAGGCACAGCCGACATCCTTGCCCGAGGCGGCGCAGGTGTTCGGTGATGTGTTGGAAGCGGTCTATGCCCAATGGATCGAAGCACGCAAAGCAGATGAGAGTCTGGAACGCTTGCCCGACGCCGGTGACGAAACGTTACGCCAGGTTTTGTGGTCCGCCGACGCACCGACCACCCTGGACAGCGGCCAGGCGATCGCACATTTGGATCAGGCCGAGCGTGGCAAATACAACCAATTGCTCGGCGGCGTGAACGGGGTCAGCGTCACGCATCCGGGCGCCCCGCCGCGTGGGATGGTGATGTTCGACAAGCCCAAGCCGGTCGAACCGGTGATCTTTCGCCGCGGCGTGCCCGGCAATCGAGGCGATCGCGTCCCGCGACGATTTTTGCAGGTCTTGTCGCACGTCGATGGCGGCAAGCCCTTTGAACAGGGAAGCGGGCGTCTGGAATTGGCTCAAGCGATTGCCGACCCGGAAAATCCGCTGACCGCACGGGTGATCGTCAATCGCGTCTGGCAACACCAATTCGGCGAAGGCCTCGTCCGCACGCCGAGTGACTTTGGGATTCGCGGTGAACTGCCGACGCACCCGGATCTGCTGGACGACCTTGCGGCAGGGCTGATCGCCGACGGCTGGTCAATCAAGCGTCTGCAACGCCGCATCATGCTCTCGGCAACCTGGCAACAGTCCAGCGACACGCGTCCTGCCGCGATTGAAACAGACCCCGAAAACCGACTGCTGTGGCACATGCCGCGACGGCGGATGGATTTTGAACCGCTGCGTGATCGATTGTTGTCGGTCGCCGGACGGTTGGATGAATCGGTGGGCGGGCGATCCGTCATGATCCACCAGGATGCCACGCGTCGCGCCCTGTACGCCTACATCGATCGCGAAGACTTGCCCGGACTGCTGGCCAGCTTTGATCTTCCCAGCCCCGATGCCAGTCAAGCCAAACGCGCCAAAACAACCGTTCCGCAACAAGCACTTTACCTGATGAATTCCGGATTCGTCATCGAGCAGGCCAAAGCGTTGGCGGAACGCAGCGAAGCGGAACGCAGCAAAGCGGAACCGGAAGGCCCGACCGGCGACGATACCGAACAAGTCGCCACCGACCGCACGGCCGAACGTATCAAGCGACTGTATCGACTCGCCTTGGCTCGCGACCCGGCACCGGCCGAATTGCAGGTGACGCTTGAATTTGTCACCCCTGGATCAGAGGCCACGTTGGATCCCTGGGTTCAACTCGCGCAAGTTTTGCTCCTGAGCAACGAGTTCGCGTTTGTCGATTAAGACTATCCCACCTTGGATTGTACGATGTCAGATTTCCTTTCCGCACTGAACCGACTGCCCGCGACTCGCCGCGACTTCCTGCGTCGTAGCGGGATCGGGCTCGGTTCGCTGGGCTTGGCGGGCGTCCTGTCCGACGACACGTCCGGTCTGCTGCACGCTGCGACGGCCACGAACCCGATGGCTCCCAAGACGCCGCACTTTGCGCCCAAGGCGAAGGCGGTGATTCACCTGTTCCTCAACGGCGGGCCGTCGCAAGTCGACACGTTTGATCCCAAACCGGCGCTCGACAAATACCACGGAAAATCGATTCCATTGAATCTGCGCACCGAACGCGAAACCGGGGCCGCCTATCGATCGCCGTTCAAATTCAAGAAGTATGGCGAAAGCGGGATCGAAGTCAGCGAGTTGTTCTCGCACGTGGGCGAGATGATCGACGACGTTTGCGTGGTGCGATCCATGCACGCCGACGTGCCCAACCACGAGCCCTCGTTGATGCTGATGAATTGCGGCAGCGGCCAACTCGTGCGTCCCTCGGTGGGATCCTGGGTCACGTATGGACTGGGCAGCGAAAATCAGAATCTACCGGGCTTCATCTCGATGTGCCCGAGCGGCTACCCGATCAAAGGCGCCGAGAACTGGCAGGCCGGTTTTCTGCCCGGTGCGTACCAGGCGACGTACATCGATAGCAGACACCAGGAAATCGAAAAACTGATCGCGAATATCCGCAACGCAACCGGGCTGCCCCGCGACCAGCAACGTCGGCAATTGGATCTGTTGCAAACGCTAAACGAACGTCATCAACAGGCTCGTCAGCAAGATGCCGAACTGGAATCGCGCGTGCAAAGTTTCGAGCTTGCCTATCGCATGCAGATCGAAGCGACCGATGCGTTTGACATCAGCAACGAACCCCAATCGATTCGCGACATGTACGGCGATTCGATCCAGGCACGACAGATCCTGATCGCGCGGCGACTGGTCGAACGCGGCGTGCGATACATCCAACTGTGGCACGGCGCGGGACAGCCCTGGGATAGTCACGACAAGATCGAGAACAACCATCGTCGCTTGGCCGGCGAGTGCTCGCAAGCAATCGGCGCGTTGTTGAAAGATCTGAAACAACGTTCGTTGCTGGACGACACCCTGGTGGTTTGGGGAGGTGAATTCGGCCGCACGCCGACCGTCGAACTGCCCAAACCGGGCGCCAATGCCGGGACCAACAGCGGCCGAGATCACAATCATTACGGGTTCACGATGTGGCTGGCCGGCGGCGGAGTGAAAGGAGGTCACGTGCACGGCGCGACCGATGAGTTCGGTTTCCAGGCGGTCGAAGACCGTGTCCACGTCCATGACCTGCATGCCACCATTTTGCATTTACTGGGATTCGATCATGAGCGGCTGACGTACCGTTACGCCGGCCGCGATTTCCGACTCACCGACGTTCACGGTAACGTCGCCCACGAGATCATCGCGTAGCCCGCTAGATCAACGCATCGTGAAAGCATGAGGTACGGAGACGCGACGCCCCGACACATCAGTCGAAGACACGTTTCCACAGTCACCCTCCTTGAAGAGGTCGTGCAGTTTTTAAGTCGTTGACAAGAGTGGTTCTTGTCACTCTCCCTCTGGGAAAGTCGAGCGAAGCGAGGAGAGGGTTTGGGTTGCTGCTTGGGGTCACCCATCAAGAGTGAAGTGAACGCCGCGATGCACCAATCGACCTCCCCTCGCTGCGCTCGACCCTCCTGCCAGGAGGGTGGCTTTAATACTGCACGAACTTTAAAAGATTGATGAGGACGTGGGATCTTTCTACCGAGGCAACGCAGCGGTATCTGATTCGCATACAATGCCGGCGACAGGACGCCACCGACGACGTTCAGCGACACTCAATCTCTTTTGCACCTGTTTTCGGACATCAGCATGTATCCCAAAATTGGAAGCGTCTGCACGTCAGGCATTTTGCTGCTCTCGATCGCCACGATCCAAGTCTGTGTCAGCCGGCCAACTCACGCCGAAGAAGCTTCGCCGCCGACCATGAACGTCAACCGTTGCGAAGACTTCACGGTCAACGGCAAGGGCGACGCGGCGGCGTGGGAGTCGGCCGAGTGGGTGACGCTAAACCGTCGCCCGAAGGGAAGCCACGACTACACCTCACGTATCAAGATGCTGTACTCCGGGACCGGGGTCTACGTGCTGTTTGACGGCAGCGATCGAAAGCTGACTGCAACCATGAATGAAGATTTCTTGGACCTCTGGAACGAAGATGTCTATGAATGTTTCTTCTGGACTCACGAAGAAGATCCGGTTTACTTCGAGTATGAAATTTCACCGCTCGGCTATGAGCTTCCGATTCTGATTCCAAACCTGGACGGCCGTTTCCTGGGCTGGCGTCCGTGGCACTATGAGGGCGATCGAAAGATCAAGAAAGCGGTTTCGGCGCAGGGCGGAACAAACGAGTCCATGGCCGCGGTCACCGGCTGGAGTGCGGAAGTGTTTATCCCTTACGCGTTGTTGAAGCCGCTTCGAAATCTGCCGCCCGAACCGGGAACGCGATGGCGAGCCAATTTCTATCGCGTGGACTATGACGATCGGACGTCAACCGGCTGGGATTGGGCGCGAGTGGGTTCAAGTTTCCACGAATTCAAGAAATTCGGCACGCTGGTGTTCCAGTGAGGCGTCTTGACCCGACCGGGTCATCTGTCATGCGATCGTTACCAGCACCAGTGAGAGAAGAGGCTGCAGCAATGTCTCGATCCTTTACGTTGCTGATTGCCCTTTCTGTCGCGTCTTTTTCCGTCGGTAACGCTGCCGAACCAGAATACGGAGGCGGTTATTACACGCACATGCGAAACGCAGGCGACCGCTTGCTCGAAGCGATCGACGAGACACTCGATATCGGTCGTCAGGCAAGTACTCCCGTCCATCTCTTTCATCTCAACGCCGCCGGCAAGCAGAATTGGGGCAAGATGCCGTTGGCGATCGCAACCATCAGGGCGGCGTGATCGAGCGGCCGACGAAGTGAACGACTGGCCCCAAACAGCGGTTCGCCGTAACCGAGAACTTTCCGCACAACATTCCTGCCATTGAAACGATAACAGGTGATACCAGAATCCTGGCTGATCCCGACTCAATTCAATGGAGACACTCCGATGCCGTCAAAGCTTACCGGCCTTTTCAAGACGCTCAGGTGGTCAGATTTCGTGGGCACGCCCGACGCCAGCAGCTCCCACCTCGCGTTTACGAGCACGTCGTTTTCCGTTCCGACCATCCTGCTCTCGTCACTGGTCCACGACAACATCAACGTGACGATCAAGTTCAACGCGTCCAAGAGCTGGAAGAAGATGGAGGAGATCAATCGGAAGAAGAAACGCACACCCGATCAGATCCTGAAACATGAGCAGGGTCACTACGACATTGTCGCCCTGTTGGCCCGCGACCTGTTTATCGAATTGATGCAGCTGAAGGGAAATCACTACAAGAATCAGGCGGAACTGAACAAGGACGTCCGCCCCATTCTTGCTAAATACAACGGGACGGAAAAGAAGTTGATGGACAAGTACGACTTGCCGACGGAGTCCGACCATGGGGAAAGCGCCACCGGTCAGGACAAATGGAATCGAATGATCAAAGAGGCATTCACGACAGCGCGTAGCCCGGCAGTGATGGCCCCGGACGGAAAAGCTTACAAGGTTCCGCTGCTGGACGTCTTGGCCAAGAATGGAATCAAACCTTGACGCCGACCGACCGCGAACGGATTGGAAGGTTGGATGAATGCCAATGCCGCTTACCCCAACAGACGACCGGTCGCCGCAATCAACTCGCGTCGCAACTGGGACGAGGAAACCATCATCCGTCGTTCCACATCGCTGCTGTCGAAGAAACGATCGATGGCCGGCATCAACGAATCTAGCGTGTCGGCCGTGCGAATGCCGTACATCATGATTCGATCCCAGGAATACGCACCGTCCTCGTCGAGCGTCTGTCGGACAAGGATCGTTCGCCCGTCATCCCAATTGATGATTGCGACGATGCATCCGGTTCCAACGTCGCGTTCAATTCTCCGACACTCGATGACATGGTAGGTCGACATGGCCCAACTGATTCAGCGTCAATTTGGCGTCAATGAAGCAGGATGGCGTGCGTCCGATGTGCAGCCACCTCCTGGATCCCGTCCCGGTCCGCCGCTCCGGAAAGGGAACTCTTGGTAGATCAAAACCGCTCGGCGAAACCCGCCAGGGATTTTTTCACGATGGCGGGTTCACGCCACAGCACGGGCATCTTTCCCCTTATCGCTCTACGAGGTCAGCGAACCCGCCCGGCCCGGAGTCGCAGTGGCGACCGCATCGTCGATTGCATAAACTTGGCGTCATGCTGCCAACCGCTTCACCGCTGATTCTGTTTACGGACCTTGATGGATGCTTGCTCAACAAGCATGACTATGACTGGTCGCCGGCGGCCGCGACGTTGCAAACGTTGCGTGATCGGCAGATCCCCGTGGTCATGAATTCCAGCAAGACCGTGCCGGAAATGACCCAACTGGGCCGGCAACTGGGTCTGGCCGATTATCCCTTTGTCTCCGAGAACGGGTCCGTGATTTGCTGGGGCAGTGATGCGGATCAGCCGGTCGGCGACGTTGAAATCATCGGTGCGTTGCGAGATCGGATTCTCGAGGTACTGCAGTCTTTGAAACCACAGTATCGGTTTCGCTCCTTTGCCGACCTGGGTTTGGAAGGTGTCGTGGCGGAAACCCAACTGCCCGAAGACAGCGCCCGGATGGCGCTAGCGCGTCAAGGAACCGAGCCGCTGCTGTGGGACGACAGCGACGACCAGCGGTGCAAGTTCGAACAATCCTTGCGCGATCACCAGCTGACTTTGACCCGCGGCGGTCGTTTTTGGCACGTCGCCGGCCAGACCAGCAAGGGCCGGGCGATGCAAACGGTCGCCGATCGCTTGTCGCAGGCCGATCCATCGTCGCAGCCCAGCGCTCGACCGTTGCTGGCGGCCATCGGTGACAGCCCGATCGACCAGAGCATGCTGGACGTGGCCGACGTCCCGATCGGCATCCCGACTCCTGCCGGCCTGGGAGTCCACGTTGCCGCCGACCGGGGGATCGTTGCCACAGCGCAAGGAGCCGCCGGCTGGGCCGAAGCAGTCTCCCAACTGCTCACACGGCTAGAATACGACACGACTCCTCCTCCCCAATCTCCCCTCCCTTGATCTAGGCGAACACCATGGCGGACTTTTCGCAGAACGGAATTATCGGAACGCTTCACAACCTGCGAAATCGCTCCACTGACGAGCTCGAGTCAGAATTGGTGCAGTTTTCCGCTGAGACCCCGATGGCGTTGCTGTTGCCGTGCCTGTACTCGGAACTGGAAGGCCCGGCGATGGGGCCGATCGTCGAAGCGCTGGCGAAGATTCCCTACCTGAGCGAGATCATTATCGGGCTCGATCGAGCCAACGAAGAACAGTTCTACGCCGCCAAACGATTCTTCGAAAAACTGCCGCAAAACCACGTCGTGCTCTGGAATGACGGGACACGGCTGAGACACGTCGATGCCGCGCTGCAAGCCGAAGGACTGGCCCCGATGGACCCGGGCAAGGGCCGAAATGTCTGGTATTGCCTGGGGTACTTCCTGGCATCGGGACGATCCAAAGCCATCGCACTGCACGACTGCGACATCCTGACCTACGATCGTTCGATGCCCGCCCGACTGCTGTACCCGCTGGCGCATCCGTCATTCCACTATCAGTTCTGCAAAGGCTATTACTATCGTGCCGCCAACGGAAAACTCAACGGCCGCGTGTTCCGGCTGCTGGTCGTGCCGTTGATCCGTGCCCTCAAGACGGTGCTGGGTCGCGTCGAATACCTCGACTACATGGGAAGTTTTCGCTACGCGCTTTCGGGCGAATTTTCGATGCGCTCCGAAATCGTCACCTCGTTGCGGATCCCCAGCGACTGGGGACTGGAAATCGGCACGCTGTCGGAAATGTACCGCAATTGCAACTTGAATCGGATCTGCCAGGTGGACATCGCCGACGCGTACGATCACAAACATCAACTGGTTTCCGAAGACGATCGCACCAGCGGGCTGCATCGCATGGCGACCGACATCTGCAAAGCCTTTATTCGAAAACTGGCCGTCCAAGGATTCGTGATCAGCAACAGCATGCTGCGAACCTTGAAAGCCTGTTACTACCGTACAGCACTCGACGTCGTGGATCATTACCACAACGACGCCGTGATGAGTGGACTGAACCTGGATCGACACCGAGAGGAAAACACGGTTGAATTGTTCAGCCGTGTCATCGTTGCGGCGGGAGATGAATTCCTCAATCGTCCAGACGAAAGTCCCTTCATCCACAACTGGTCCCGCGTGACCAGCGCGGTGCCGGACATCTATGACCAGATTCTGGGTGCTGTGGAGGCAGACAATGCCTGAAACAAATCGCTCCAACTTTGATTATCCCGCTTTAAGCAATCGATTCCATGGCTTCTACGGACACTGACGACTCGCCCGTTCGCGCGCAACTTGCTCAACACCTCGGTTTCCTTTACCCCGACTCCAATGCCGAGCGACTGGCCGATCAGGTCATCGCGATCTTCGACCATCTCGAAGAACAACGCCCATTGCCGCTTCACCAACTTTGGTCGCAGCAGGACTGCCTGTTGATCACCTACGGCGACTCGATCGTCGATGACCATTCGGCCCCGCTGGAAACGCTTCACAGTTTTCTCAAGCAGCACGTCAAAGACTCCATCTCGGCCGTTCACGTGCTGCCGTTTTGCCCGTTCAGCTCCGACGACGGGTTTGCCGTGATCGATTACACGCAAGTCAATCCCAAGCTGGGCGACTGGTCAGAGATCTCGCAAATCGCCGATGACTATCGATTGATGGCCGATATCGTCATCAACCATGTGTCGTCGGAAAGTCAATGGTTCGAGAATTATCGCAAGGGAGTCGAACCCGGGGCGTCCTACATCATGGAAGCCAATGTCGGCGACGATCTGTCGGAAGTCGTCCGCCCCCGCGCGTCATCACTGCTGCGACCGACCGAAACGTCCGACGGCCTGAAACATGTCTGGTGCACCTTCAGCCACGATCAAGTCGACCTGGATTTCCGCAACCCTCAGGTCTTGCTGGAGTTTCTCAAAATCATCCGGCTGTACCTGGAACACGGCGTCAGTATCTTTCGGCTCGATGCGGTCGGGTTCCTCTGGAAGCAACCGGGAACCACATGCATGCACCTGCCCCAGACGCACGAAGTGGTCAAACTGATCCGCACGGTCACCGATTTCTTTGCACCGGGAACCTTGTTGATCACCGAAACCAATGTCCCCAACCACGAAAACCTGACGTACTTCGGCAACCGCAACGAAGCCCACGTGATCTACAACTTCAGCCTGGCGCCGCTGCTGGTGCACTCGTTGTTGACCGGCAAAACGGAGTACCTGAAGCGCTGGATGATGACCATGCCTCCGGCGCCGGTGGGCTGCACCTACCTGAACTTCACCGCCTCGCACGACGGCATCGGCATGCGGCCGGCCGAAGGTTTGTTGTCCGACGAGGAACAATTGCAACTGGTCGAGACCGTCCGCCGTTTCGGCGGACGCGTTTCGACGCGAAGGACCGCCGACGGTGGCGAACGCGTCTACGAATTGAACGTGGCGCTGTTTGATGCACTGCGGGGCACGGTCAAAGGCGAAGACCCCTGGCAGGTGGAACGTTTTTTGTGCTCGCAAACCGTGATGATGGCACTCGAAGGCATCCCCGCATTCTACATCCACAGCCTGCTGGCCACCCCGAACGATCAAGCCGGTGTGGAAGCGACGCAAATCAACCGCGCCATCAATCGGCACAAATGGGATTGGCAGGAATTGCAACGGCAACTGAGCGATGAAGGATCGGTGCACCATCAAGTGTTCGGCGAATTGACCCGCCGCATCAGTTTGCGCCGGCAGATGCTACCGTTCCACCCCAACGCGACGCAGTTCACACTGCAACTCCACGATCCATTCTTCGCGTTCTGGCGGCAAAGCACCGACCGCAGCCAAAGTGTTTTCTGCGTGAATAACATGAGCGACACGGTGCAGGAACTACGCCTATCCGACCTGAACCTGATCGCGATGGATGCCTGGCATGACGCCATTTCGGGAACCCGATTCGACGATCAAAACGCCGTGCTGAACGTGGCTCCGTATCAATCGCTGTGGATCACCAATCGCCCCGCTTCCCCGTGAACGGACATCTTGGTTCCCGTCGTCGATGTGACTTAAAACCGTAGGGCATGCTGTGCATGCCGATTGGTAAGAAACGCAAGATCTTCCCATCGGCCTGGACGATCGGGTCTCCAACGCCCAACGATGGACAAAGCATGATCCGAGTCAGCAACATGTTTCGTCGAGTCGTGCTTGGGGGAAAGCTGAAATGCGACGAGCGCTAGGAGAATCTTCAAACAATACCTCTCAGGGCCACCGAGCGCCCGCGATCAGCGGACCGAGAATTTTGATTTCCCCTTCGGACAACGCCGCAGGCTCAGCTCCCGTGCGTCGCTTGATTCAGAGCGTTCCGCACGCATTGCCTCGGAGAAGACTCCACAAGCGAGCAACAGTATCCCAAAACCGCAAGCCAGCGCACCGGGAATCGCTGGCCAAATCCCCCGCGGTGGGTCAGGAATCGCGGTGTAGCCAAACGTCACCATCGCAATTCCGCCGCCGAGACAAAAGAACCAGGATGTGCACTCATAGGCGCGCCCGCATCGTGGTCGTCCCGTGAGAAAGGAAGTGACGTAACCACAAACAGCGGTGACACAAAACAACACCGAGAGAACGATCACGAGATGCCGAATATTGACGACGTCGGGCAGCGGAATGTTGATCTTTGGAAGCAGCAATGCAAACGTCAGGGCCGGTGCCCAAAGCAAGAACGCAATCGCGAGCAATGCACGTGAAAGCTCAAAGAAGAATCGGGGTCGTGCAATGGCGAAGCATCCAAAGCGACGAATATTTCGCGCAGCATCGTACCCAATGAACGCGGTTCCAACGCATCCCGTCATCCACAGCGTCAACCAACCTGCCCATGCCATCACCACGTTCTGCACCCAACCATTCAGCTCGAACAAGACGGGCATCATCACGCCGAACCAGGCAAACCACCCCATCGGCATCGCCCATCCAGGGGACACACGACGATTTTCGAAGAGGGTGTGTATCAGATTCATTGGCACAGCATGTTTCGAATGAACCACGGACCGCGGATGACAGAGCGATGGCCGAAAAAACTTAACTCCCCCCGTCCGATCGTTTTCCGGGAGCCTCGTTCAGCTCGGCGCCAGCGGACAGAAACCAAGTCGGAACGATTAGCAATAGATTTAACACAGCGTAACAGACGGCATTGAAAACCACACCAATCTCAATGAGGTCCCAGGTTGAAAACCAGTGTCGGTCACTGAGGTTCATTTTCGTGGAAACCCCATGCCAGGCGACCATTGCGATCGTGGGCCCAGCGACAGCGAACAACCATCGACGCCAGTTCTCCAGGCCAAGTGACCGAGCGATGACGTGAACGGTCAGGGTAACGCTGCCAACAAACGCCAATCCCCTGACGGGCCACCAGCGAAGAAATGCCCGCATGCCGAACGCTTCGGTTGGCATCTCCATGCTTGATTCATGGGCCTCAACGATCGTCACCGTCGAGGCCGCATGGGGCATGCCCAGAATTGAAGTGCAAACTGCGACAACAGCCACGACCGCAAGCAAAGATCGAATCGTCATTCCGCTCTGCCACACGATGGGATAACGGCGGCGTTCCGTCATGTGCAACGACTTGCCGAGTCGTTACCGAACAGCCGGTAACCGCTTGATCCTAACAGATCCCGTGACGGTGGCGGAATTGAATTGAACCGACTGATGCAGGGTGGCACTGACCAGATGTCGTCCTGGGCCAAGGAACGATGGGACGAATGCGACCGATGGGACACATCGGACCGGTGAGACGCGGATGACCGATTGGTCTCCGAGGTCTGCTTGGTCTCGGGCGGGAGGCTGAACGAGTCGATCTGACATCGGTGATCGGGGCCACTCGCTTCGCGCCGCGCACAAAAAAGCCGTTTCTCCTGGCAGAGAAACGGCATAGGGCTGACAGGAGTCGAACCTGCACTTCCGAAGAAACTGGAACCTAAATCCAGCGTGGAAACGCCTATCCATTATAAGCAAGACACGCAACAACCTGGCACAACCCAGAATTTTCCCAGTAAGATTGCCAAGGCAGGTCAGAGGGGGTAGATTCATAACCCCCAAAGAGCCGGCCACCGACCGAGCGGCAACTCGATCGATGGCCCACGTCAAACCTCAGCCAATTGCCTCCGAGGTCGAACGATGCCGCAGATTACCATCACACAAGCCCTTTTTCGTCAGCTTGACGATCAAACCGACTACGATGCCGACGGTGGTCACTGGAAGTATCCAGGCAGCGGCAAGATCACCATCGACGGCAAGTGCTATCGAGCCCGACAACTCTGGTGGGCTCACAAAAACGACGGCCAATACCCCACCCGCATGGGATCAATCTGCAAGGTCGCCGGATGCTGTAATCCGGATCATTGGTTCGACGCGTCGAAGTCTCAACGCCCGCCCTGCACGATCGAGACGGAAGTCAAATATCACTCCCGGCATGGTTACTACTACGTCGCCAACAATCTCACCGGAGGCCGGCAAGTCTCCCTGGGCAAGGATCGAGCGATCGCGGTCAATCAATGGCGTGAGGGTAGGTCGATCCTGCAGAGCGGTCTGCCATGGAGTCCGATCACTTCGGCAAGTCATCACAGCTACACGGTAGGCGCCGTGGCAACGGCCTACCGCTTGGCGTTAGCCGAGCGACTCCAGAAAGGGCAGGTCAGCCCCGAACATGTTGCCTGCATGAAGGGGAGATGTGACCGTCTGGTGAAGTATTTTGGAGCAAAGACCTTGGTCGCAGCGCTCACGCCGAAACACTTCGACGCGGTCAGCGAACAGGTCATGATCAGTCGCGTCGATGGATCACGCCGGAACTGGAAAGGCTATCAGTCCGAGATCTCCAAGATGCGGCATATCCTCACATGGGCGAGGAAACAAAACTTGCTCCCCGCACTGCCCGACTATGGCTCCAACTTCCCAATGGGGCGACAGGCATACGAACGCGAGGCAAACCGCCAACGGCGCACCAAAGGCGTCAAGATCACGGAGTCCCGTGTCAAGCTGTTTCAGCGGCCCGAAATCACCGCCATGTTGGACGTCGCAGACGATGACGTGAAGGCATGGATTTACATTGGATTGAATCTTGCCCTCGAGAACAAAGAACTCAGCTATCTATGCGCTGGGGACTTTTCGCAGGACAGCGCAGGGGAATGGTGGTTTGGAGAGAACCGCATCAAGAGCGGTGAACCCCGATTGGCTCACGTCTGGCCTGAGACGATCGACGCGGTCAAGGCGGCTATGAAAGTCCGGCCGGAACCGGCCGAAGACGAATTCGAGGATCGACTGTTTCTGAATGCCCACGGGCGACCGCTGAGGCCCGAAGTCAGCAACGTCCAATTCACGCGGCGGTTTCGTTCATGCATGGAGTTGGCAGACTGTTACAAGGCATACCGAGGTTTCCAATCCTTACGTCATACGTTCCGGACTTACGCCGGCAACTGCGGCGACACCGAGGCAGTTGAATGGGTGATGGGCCATGAGACGTTTGGGAAGGAATTCACGCGTGAATCATCCACGTACACGCATGCGATTGCACGCACGCGACTGATGGCGGTCAGCAAGGCCGTACATGATTGGCTGACCGGCAAGGGCGCCGAGTCGGCAGCAGAACCAATGGTGCAGACATTGTCGTTCTGAGAATCCCAAACTTTTCTGTGGGGGCGTACTAGGTCTCAATCAAGCGAACGCTTGATTGAGACCTAGGGCAGCGTCCCGACACCGAGCGGCCGGCGGATCGAGGGCATCGCCAATTCTGCAAAGCCCGGGGGCTATTGGAACGCACCTAGCGAGGGGCTATGTTGTTACCCCACATATGTTGATTCTGCATCGTCGAGGAATTGGGGAGAAAGGCCGATGGAGTCCGATCAAAAACAAACAAGGTACTGCCCAGAGTGTGGATCAAAGGTCGTCTCGACTGAAGACAAATTCCAATCGCCACAGATTTGCCCTAACTGCAAAACGCGTGTTCTCTTCCTAAACTACTCGCGAGAACCGATCCCAGCGATTCAGGACGAAAGTGGGAACATAAAGACTCGCGACCCCAAAATCGATCAAAAACTGGCAATCATGATCACAGGGACAGTCCTGTTTTTGTTGCTGGTCGGTCTGGTCGCCTTTATCTCGGGACAATTGACCCTGTTTTTCGCGATTGGTTGCTTAATGTTCGTAGGCGGGGTTGTCGCGATCAGCGTTTTCTTAGACGGGCAAAGCAAGATTGCGGCACTCAACGAGGCCAGCGACGAACTTGATTCACGCGTGCGGTTCCACGAACAGAACCAAACGCGCCTGGTCCACGCCCATCAAGGATTGAAAACAAACTTCGACGCTTTGGTCGCTGTTGCCCGATCCAACCTTGATGCCGAGTTTGAGCAATTGTTGCGAGACGCAAAAAACGACCGGGAGGCTGCCGCGTTCGAATACGAAACCGCTTCGGAACATGCGTCCGCCGCGTCCGCAATTAGCAAGCGACTGTTTACCGAGGTCCGTAGGAGTATCAAATCTCGTCTTACGCCAAACAATTACGCGACACAAAAAGACCGGTTTTTGAAGACCGTCGCGTTTTGCGAGAAGAAAGGTTATCCCATCGATCAAGCAACCATCGATGAGTTTGAAGTCGAGTTAAAAAAGGACTATGAAGAGGCCGTTAGGGCACAATTTGCGAAAGAAGAGCAAGCGAGAATCAAGGAGAAAATCCGCGAAGAGCAAAAGGCAGAGCGTGAGCTTGAACGTGAAATGAAACGTTTGGATGCGGAACGACGGGCAATCGAAAAAGCGATTGCCGCTGCATTGGAACGCACGCACGATGAACACTCGACAGAAGTCGAAGAATTGCGTCGCAGACTGGCTGAAGCAGAGGCGAAGTCAGCACGTGCCATGTCAATGGCTCAACAGACCCGCGCCGGAAACGTCTACGTGATCTCGAATTATGGTAGCTTTGGCGAAGGGGTGTTCAAGATTGGTTTGACGCGCCGACTTGAGCCACTCGACCGCGTCAAGGAACTCGGCGACGCTTCGGTACCGTTTCCGTTTGATGTCCACATGATGATTTCGAGCGATGATGCCCCGTCACTCGAAGCTGCACTACACCGCGAGTTCAAGTCAAACCGTGTTAACCGAATTAACCTTCGAAAGGAGTTTTTTCGGGTGCCGATTGACGAGATAGCCGAAGCGGTTGAACGCTGCCGCGCAAAGGTAGATTACATCGCAGAACCCGAAGCACTCGAATACAACGAGTCGTTACGGATGACAGACGATGACTTTGAGTTTGTGTCTTCGCAAGTTGATCCAGAAACCTTGGCAGAAGATTGATCGACACGCAGAGTTCAGGGTGTTCCGTTCTGCGACTTTGTTGTGGCGCGTTGCCAATGCCGGCCGGGTGGTTGATCGCGACCGAGCGTTTCATTCAGAGGGCTGGGAGTGGGAGGGGGTGATGTCGAAATTGCGAGTATTTATGCGTGTTCCCAGGCAGAGACGCGAGTTGGGCTCAATTCCACCACTTGAAGGTCAGGACTCGCTACTTTTGTGGATCGATGAACTCGCCAAGGTGCTCCAGGCTGAGGCACGTTTGGCCGGGTTGCTAGGGCATGGTGCCATGGTTGGCAATGCAAGAGAGTTCTTTGTGCAGCGCGTACTTCGAACTGTCGTTCCGCCAAGGTTACATTTTGGGACAGGGGTCATTGTTGACGCAAACGGAGGCCGATCAAAGCAGATTGACGTCATTGTGTATGACCCGGACTTTCCCGTTATGGAAACGCAGCCGGGCCAAGGGCTCTACCCTATTGAAGGTGTTATTTGTGCAATTGAGGTCAAGTCTCAAATCGACAAGCCCAAGCTTCACCAAGCCATCGAAAACTGCTACTCAGTGACTTCATTGTCGCCGTTTGAAGGAGCTGGTTTTCGGCCTTCAACTGCGGTATTCGCGTACGACACGACGGTGAAAGGAAAAGAAGCATTTGCTGATCATGTTTCAGAATGGATTGACTTAAAGAATGTGCATCTTGAAGACTGCAATAGGCTTCCCGAGATGATTGTTGCGGGTTCAAAGCTCGGACTTTGTCGGGGCGGATGGTTCCACAACGAGTTGGCAGGTCAGGACAGGAAGAAGATCGACAAGGCAAGTGGAAAGCACGCGGAAATCCTGTTTGCGGCCTGGGAGGTCGGGAATCCATTCGCATGGCTATTGATTAACCTGCTTCTCTATTGCACTGTGAGGGCATCCGAGTCGCACAAAGCAGCATTTGAAAGATACTTGCCAATTAGGCAACTCTTTGATCGCGACTTAGACGGAAGAGAATACTGCTACCACGTAGCGCAATGGAAAAATCGGCCGCGTGCAGATGACGTTGGAGAGTGAAACCAAGTAGCCCAGCGATTCCCAATCAAAGCCAGAGGAGCAGTAGCGAGCCAGTGATAAACGAAATTCTACAGTCCATCAGGCAAGGTCTTGACGAACGCGTACGCAATCCGCTCCCAGGGGCATTTGTCATCGCATGGTGCATATGCAACTGGAAGGGAATTGCGGTTGTCTTCAGCGACGAGTCGTTCGCAAGCGAGATGAAACTGCTTTCCGAACTTTATCCAGATTTTTGGTACACAAATTGGCAGACTTGGATTCTGCCCCTGGTCCTTTCAGGCGTTTACGTTCTAGCTAGTCCCTGGATCACTTATGGAGTGTCCATGTATACGACGCACGTAAACAACAAGAGCAAAGAAAAGAAACTGGAATCCGACGCGAAACTTTTGAATCTCCGTGTGTCAAACGCTCAGAAGAGACATGACTTGTCGTCCTATGTGTTCGACCAGTCGGCAGGGGCGGAACAAATCGAGATGAGTTGAACGAAAAAATGGACGAGATGCGACAGGAAATCAGACGACTTGAAACACAAATCGAAGCAATCAAGAAGGAACGCGATTCATTTAAGAATACACAAGCCTCTAATGGGGCGGATCTACAAATGCAGATAGCGAAGCTTTCAATGTCAGCCGATGAATTAAAGGCGGAGAATAACCGACACAAGGAAACGATCAAGTCGCTCAAGGATCAACTACACGCAATCAAAAATTTTGAGTGAGTGTGTCCGTGCCGACGAAACCATGCAAATCGGTGTGTTGCGTGCGGGTCAGACTTGCCTGAAACCCCGTGCAAACGGCATCTTCGTGTGGACTGGATCGGGCCGAAACCAAACGAAAAACGCCCGCCGACATTAGCCGGCGGGCGTCATTCATAGCCGAGACAGGAATCGAACCTGCACCTCCGAAGAGACCGGAACCTAAATCCGGCGCGTCTGCCAGTTCCGCCACTCGGCCATTGTTTTTTGGAAATCTGCCCGGAACTGCCGGCATTTGCCAGCAGTCAACGGCATATCAAATTCGATTTTTCCGATAAGAACCTCGACATGCTGTGAACTTCGCTGAATCTACGTAAATCCAGCATGTCCGCCACAGCCCCTGATGAGCAATCGACGTGGCCGCTTGTGCCGCCGGGTGATGACGGCAGCGGTCACGGGCTCCCACCGGTCCTTGGCAGGGTGACCGGTGGGGTGGTTGGGTGTCGAGTGACGAAGGTCGTCGGCGACTTTCGTCTCGATCCCGCTGGATCAGGAAACGGCGGCGTCTTCGGCGGCGGTGGGCACGACCCAGACCTTCAAATTGGCTTCGACTTCGCTGTGCAGGTAGACACGCACGGTGTACAGACCGAGTTCGCGGAGCGGGCCGTCCAAACGGATCTGGTCGTTGGCCAGGCTGAAGCCGGCTTCCTTGAGTGCCGCGGTGATTTCGTGCGGTCCGACGCTGCCGTACAAGTGGCCTTCGTCGTTGGCATTGGCTTCGATCGTGATCGACTGCTTGCCGAGTTCGTCTGCCAGGTCGCGATAGCTCTTGAGTTTTTCCAGTTCGATCGCACGCAGTTTTTCGCGGTGCTTTTCCACCATCCGCTTGTGGTGCTCGGTCGCGATCGTCGCCATGCCGTGCGGCAGCAGGTAGTTGCGTGCGTAGCCGGCTTTGACTTCGACGATGTCACCTTGCTTGCCGAGGTGTTCGACGTTGTGAATCAACAGGAGCTGGATCCCACCGTGTTCGCCTTTGGGCAATCGTTTGTAGGGTCGTTTAATGGTTCGGCCGTTGCGTGACATCGTTGTGCTCTGGCGATAGGTTGAGTGGGTGGTTGTTGACAAAGGAGGACGAACCGGGGCGTCAATGCCCGGGGACGTCTACGATACTGTTGTTTGGTTTAAAACGGAATATTGGGGTCTTCGTAACCGGCACCGTTCCCGGTCGGCTGGGCATCGCGCGCCCCCGAATCGGTGGAATAATCTTCCACGGATTGCGAATCATAGCTGACTTGGTTTTCAGCCGTCTGACCGCCGGACCGCTGCGCCGGGCGTTGCCCCGTTCGCTGTTCGGATCCGCCGCCCGAGCGTGAGCCGAGCATTTGCATTTTTTCGCAGATCACACGCAACTTGCTTCGCTTCTGGCCGTCGGTTTCCCAGCGGTCGAGTTTCAACCGGCCTTCGATCAAAACCGGCGATCCCTTGGACAGGAACTCACTGGCCACCTCGGCGTTCCGTCCCCACAAGGTGACATCGACAAACGTCGGTTCATCGACCCATTCGCCGCTGCTGGTCTTGCGGCGATCGTTCACCGCAACGGTCACGTCGGAAACGGCTTGACCGCTGGGGATGTAACGCAATTCGATATCACGCGTCAAATTCCCAACCAGAATGACGCGGTTGTAGCTGGCCATCGTAGTCCTGTGAGTTGCTGGGAAAGTGAAAGGAGGTAAAAAAACGTGGTCGTCCCGGCCCGAACCGGCTGCATCGCCGCGGGGACCATTGTAGGCAAACCGCGCCCACCGGCCAGGGACCAACCGCCCGAATGGGGAATCCCGATCAGGAAGCCGATTCGGTCTCGGCGGGCTTGTCGCTGGATTCTTCCGCTTCGGCCGCGGCGTCTTTGCTGACGACGGGCGTTGCACCACGGGCGTTGGCCAGGATCGGCTCGACCAAACGCGGGTCCAGCTTCAGCGTCATCTGACGCAGCACGGGTTCGCACAGGTGGAAGGCTCGATCCAGCTTGGGAACTTCGCTGCCTTCCATTTCGAAGTAGGTCAACCAGTAGGTTCCCTTTTGGTGGCCGTCGATCGGATAGGCGAGCTTTTGCTCCATCCACAAACGATTGACTTCGACTTTTCCGCCGGCTTCGGTGATCAGATCTTCGATCTGCTTGCTCACTCCGCCGGGGTCGCGGGCGTAGTGGTTGCTATCGAGGATGCAGAGGGTTTCGTAAGTGTTTTTGGCCACGACTTTTCTACTTTTCTACTTGCTACGGTTGGCTCCAGCCTGATTTGCGAAACGCGATCGGGCTGATGCTGCTGTGAAACGGGGACGATGATTTGAATTAGGGTTGCTGCTGGCCGACGGATCGCGGATCGCTTGGGGACCGATCGGACGTTTTCTTTTGTTTCGGTTTGGAATCAGCCGCCGGATCACCGTTGAACTGACTCATCGTGCGATCCACTCCATCGGTGACAAAGCTGATCACGGCGTGGGCCGCGCGGGTTGTCGCCGCGTCGAATGTATCGCGTTCGCTCTTGGAGAATTTCCCCAAGACATAATCGGTCACCGTCCAACCTGCCGGAGGCCGTCCGATGCCGACGCGAAGCCGCGGAAACGACTCCGAACCGAGATGCCGGATGAGATCCTTTATCCCGTTTTGGCCACCGGCACTGCCCGATGGCCTGATCCTTAACCGGCCGCTGTCGAGATTCAAATCATCACAGACGACCAGGATATCACTCAAATCCAACTTATAAAAGTCGAACGCTTTGCGGACACTTTGCCCACTCGCGTTCATGTACGTGTGGGGGCAAAGAATCACGACTTTCTCCCCGCCGATCGAAGACTCCGCCAATTCGCCTTCGAATTTAATCTTTGGCGTCCCGGCGCGAGTCAGCACGGCAACCTTTTCGGCCACGATGAAACCGACATTGTGCCGCGTTTGTTCGTATTTTCGACCGGGGTTGCCCAGTCCAACGATTAGCTTCATCGCACTGTCGAAGGGCCCAAGGCCGGTTGGCCTTGCCGAGCAGTCCGTAGACTACGCTTCTTCGCCCTCTTCCTCGGTCTCGTCGGCCGCAGCCTCACCCTTCACTTTTTCCACGTGGTAGACCACGGTTTCGCCGGGGGTGACCAAGACGACTTTTTCCGGCAGCGACAAATCCGACGCCGAGCGGTGTTCACCCAGGCCGACGCCGGTGACGTTCAATTCGACGAATTCGGGGATCGCCACGGCCGGGCACTCGACTTCGACCTCATGAGCGTTTTCGATCGCAATTCCGCCTTGCTTTCCACCGACCGGCTCGCCTTTGAATCGAATCGGCACCGAGACGGCGACCTTTTCGTTCATGTCGACTCGCTGCAGGTCGATGTGCAACACCTCGATCCCCAACGGATCGAATTGCAGATCGCTGACCAGTGCGGTCTCGACCACGTCACCTTGCAGCTCGACGATCTTGCTGTGATGCCGCAAGATCGACTCGACCGTCTTTTGCGAGATCGCGAGATGCTGGTTTTCTTGCTTGTGCCCGTACAAAACGGCCGGGACGGACCCCGCCTTTCGTAACCGGCGCGATGCTGCCGTTCCTAGGCTGCCATCACGTTTCTGGACCTGTACCACTTCCGCCATTGCGGATCACCCTGACGTCGTTAAATTCTTGTGTTTTGTTCCCTCAAACGCCACCAAAATTCTCGTTTGGGGTGCGTTTGGCACGCCGATACGTTTACGGCGAAGCGGGTAAGTATGTCAGGGCGGACGATCTCTGCAAGCCCAAACAGGCGTTGCGAGCAAACCGGGGCCTGAACAGCGGTCGCAGACGGCCATCGACGGGCCGATTGCCGGCCTGCGAGTGGGGCGTCGACCTGCCAATTTGAACGGCATCGCGGCGTTTCCCGCCTCTCGCGTCGTCACCACTGCTGTCGTAGGATGCCGGCTCGCTGCCTGTTATCTGCCGCCCGATCCGCCCCCGATCCGATCTGCATCCATGCCGTTTGTTCCCGAATCCAGCCGTCCCCACGAAGGCCTGGTCACTTTTTTGGGCACCGGGACCAGCGTCGGCGTGCCGGCGATCGGATGCGATTGCGAGGTTTGCCAGAGCAAGGATCCGCGGAACAATCGCACCCGCTGCGCGATCACGGTCCGGCTGCCGGGAGGCACGGTGCTGATCGATACCCCTCCGGATCTGAGGGTTCAGCTGATCCGCGAACGCATCCGTCTGGTCCACGCGGTCGTCTACACCCACGAACATGCCGACCATCTTTTCGGCCTGGACGACCTGCGTTTGATCCCCTTTCGGCTCGGCCACGCGGTGCCGTTGTTCTGTAACGAGACCGTCGAATCGAACATCCGCCGGGCCTACGCCTACGCCTTCGCCGATCGCGAGGACACCCACCCGGGGGCGACACCGAAGCTGGAGTTCACTCGGATCGACGAGTCGCCCTTTGAAGCCCTGGGAACGACCTTCATCCCGATCCCGATGAAACACGGCCCGCACTTCAACGTGCTCGGATTTCGCATCGGTGATTTCGCCTACTGCACCGACACCAACTTCATCCCGCCGACATCTCTGGAACGACTGCGGGGCGTGAAAACCCTGGTCATCGGGGCGCTGCGGATGGAGCCCCATCCGACGCATTTTAATCTGCAGGAAGCCATCGACGTCGCCCGCGCCGTGGGTGCCCAACGGACCCTGCTGACCCACACCGGTCACCAGCTCGACTACCAAAAAACCTGCGACTGGCTGCCGGCCGGGATCGACATGGCTTACGACGGTTTGCAAGTCGACATCAGGGTTTGAGTTGGGAGTTGGGAGTTGGCAGAAAAATGGTGGGCAGAAAAATGGACGTCGGAAAGGAACGAATCAGACAAGAAAATGGGTGACAGGAAAATTTCTTGCATCGTCTGATGACGGAAGGTCCAGAACCCAGAACCTGGGGCTGGGGACGCCGGAAGTCAAAACGTTCGTCCGGGGCACATGGGCGGTGTGAGTTGCTCTATACTTCGCCGCTGGTCGTGAATTGATTGTTTGTTTTTTCCCGAGGTCTCGATGTCGTCGCTTTCGGACACACAACGCTCCAACGCCCGCTTGGGGCTCTGGCTGTTCGCTGTTTATTTGGTGCTTTATCTGGGGTTCGTGTTTCTCAGCGCGTTTGCCGCGGACGTGATGGAACGCCCCGTTCTCGCCGGATTGAACCTGGCCATCGTCTATGGGTTCGGATTGATCGTCGGCGCCTTGGTGATGGCATTGCTCTATGGAGTGCTTTGCAAATCCGAACCGTTGAACGAATCAACAGACGGTTCGGCATCACACGGTGCGTCCACTGGCGATAAGCCGCAGGGGGACCCGGCGTGATTTACGACCCTTCATGGATTGCCGTTTTTGTCTTTTTTACGTTTGTCGGTGCGACGGTCGGCCTGAGTTTTTACTTGGGACGAAAAGCGAAATCGTCGGCGGGTTATTTTGCCGCTCACGGCCAAATCCCGTGGGCGGTCAATGGGATCGCGTTCGCGGGGGATTACTTGTCCGCGGCCTCGTTCCTGGGCATCTGCGGAATGATCGCCTCCTACGGCTACGACGGCTTCTTGTATTCGATCGGCTTTTTGGCGGGTTGGATCGTGGCCTTGTTCGTCATCGCCGAGCCGATGAAACGCTTGGGGCGATTCACCTTCGCCGACGCGTTGGATGCCAAATTTGATTCACGCGGGATCAAAGCCGCCGCGGGCGCCAGCACGCTGGTGGTCAGCGTGTTTTATCTGATTCCCCAGATGGTCGGTGCCGGATCGCTGATCCAGCCGTTGCTCGGTTTCCCGCACTGGGTGGGCGTCGTGCTGGTCGGGATTGTCGTGATCACGATCGTCGTCACCGCGGGCATGGTTTCGACGACGTGGGTGCAGTTTCTGAAAGGATCCTTGTTGGTCATTTTCAGCGCCGTACTGGTCGTGTTGTTGCTCGGCCGCGGGTTTGTGGCCCAGCCCGATGCGTTTGAAACGATCGGCCCGATGCCGGCGTCCGACTTGAATCAACCCGAGATCGCCGGTCGGTCCGTTTTGCCGGCCGCGGATGGTTGGCAGGAACACGAGGATCTGGTCCGTTTCACGCGCAGCGATGATGTCGGCTTTGATCTTTTTCACGTCCAACCGGCCGGCGAGGACCAAGTCATCTTGCGGCAGGCGCAAGCGATCCGGGGAACGTCCGACGGAGACCTGGTCGATGGCGCACCGCTGGGACGCGACGCGAAGCAGAAGGAACTGAAGCCGGTCGGCACGCTCACCAAACTACCCGATGGCCAGTCAGAGACGGGGCCGCTGGGGCCGGTCAGTTTCTTCAACACCCTCGGTGACAGCGAAGTCGTGCTGTGGCGGAACAAGACGGTCGAGCACGACGATGAAACCAAATCGACGGTCTACTTTCAAAAACTGACACCCGGCAACGAAGTCCTCCGCCCCGGTGAACACCCCAAATTCGCCGGCATTCGAAGCGACGCGCCCAGCGGCAAGTTGAATTTTCTTTCGTTGATGCTGGCCTTGTTTTGCGGGACCGCATCGCTGCCCCACATCCTGATCCGCTACTACACCGTCAAAGACGGCGCGGCGGCCCGCAAGAGCACGATCGTCGGGATCGCCAGCATCGGTTTCTTCTACGTCCTGACGCTGTACCTGGGACTCGGTGCGATGACCAGCGGCTCGATGGATTTGACCGACAGCAACATGGCCGCTCCGCTGCTGGCACGCAGCATCAGCACGTGGTTGTTCGCGATCATTTCCGCGATCGCATTCACGACGGTGCTGGGGACCGTCAGCGGATTGATCCTGGCCAGCAGTGGCGCCGTCGCCCACGACATCCTGGTCGGCGTGGTCGGCATGCAGTTGTCCGAAGCCAAAAAGGTACGGATCGCAAAGATCGCCGCGGTCGTCGTCGGCGCGATCGCGATCGTGCTGGGAATCCTGTTCAAAGAAATGAACGTCGGCTACCTGGTCGGCTGGGCCTTCAGTGTCGCCGCCAGCGCCAACCTGCCCGCGTTGGTGATGCTGCTGTTCTGGAAAGCGACGACCAAGGAAGGCATCGTGGCCAGCGTGCTGGTCGGCATGACCAGCTCACTCGGTTGGATCCTGCTGTCGGCCGACACCTACAAGAGCGTCTATGGCTGGGATCCGGAGCTGGCCTATGCACCGTTCAGCCAACCCGGCATCGTCACGATTCCCTTGGCGTTTGTCACGCTGATTGTGGTTTCGTTGATGACACAGCCGAAAGCGGCCGCGGCTTGAATCAGAGAGCGGCAACAGTGGGATAGGCTTCCAGCCTGTCATCTTCAACTCATTCCAAGGCTCCGCCTGGGAACGCGAGGCAGGTGTGGCTCTGCCACACGCCGTTCACGGGCGGGAGGCGGGAGCCTCCGTGACAGTGTGTTCCCAGGCGGAGCCCGGGAACAAGGGAATCAGAGAGCGGCAACAGTGGGATAGGCTTCCAGCCTGTCATCTTCAACTCGTTCCAAGGCTCCGCCTGGGAACGCGAGGCAGCTGTGGCTCTGCCACACGCGGTTCACGGGCGGGAGGCGGGAGCCTCCGTGACAGTGTGTTCCCAGGCGGAGCCCGGGAACAAGGGAAATGTGGGATAGGCTTCCAGCCTGTCATCTTCAACTCATTCCAAGGCTCCGCCTGGGAACGCGAGGCAGGTGTGGCTCTGCCACACGCCGTTCACGGGCGGGAGGCGGGAGCCTCCGTGACAGTGTGTTCCCAGGCGGAGCCCGGGAACAAGGGAAGGCAACAGTGGGATAGGCTTCCAGCCCAGGGCTGTAAGGGTATCCTGCTAGGTCAATCCTAGCAGTTTCGCGGTCGAAACATGAGACGAGGCTACATTCCTTGATCGGTGCGGCTTTTTCTTCTTCGGGCCGCGGACCGATTTTCTGTACTCCTTTAGGTCGATCGTCCGAGCGATCTTCTTCAGCATCGCGACGAGGCCTTTGATTGTCGTCGGAATCAATTCTGCCCACTCGTCCTCGGTGATCGCAATCAACATCCCTTCGGTTTTATCGGAGACATTTTTTGAGACGTGAAAGTGGCTGATCGCTTCCACCTCTGATTCGTCATGGGTCGCAAACAAAGCCGCAAAGATGGTTTGTCGAAGATTGAACGCGAGCAGCGACATACAAAACAGGAACGTTGCTGCTTTGGGATGACCGACACCTGATTTCTCGCAAGTGAGCGTCATCTGTAAAATATTGAACGCGGTTTCTTCTTCCCAGCGATGCCGGTAAACCTCTGCCACGTCCTTAGCCGAAACTGTGGCGGGAAGATTCGTCAACACGTGAATCTCTTCGTCGCCATCTCGCGTTGGCGAGTCCAATATGACAGTGATTCGGCGAACCACCATGGCATCTTCGGCAGCAGATAGTTTCAACGCTTGTTCGTAGACTACGCCTGTGCTGCTGCGGCCAATGCGTTTGCGTTTTCCCAGTAAAACGCCTTTCAAACGCCCGTGCTGGCGGATCACGAAGAAGCTTTTGGATTGAGCGAGTTTGTTGAGGAATGGGACGATGCAATAATGCCGGTCCGCAATTACGACATCATTCGGCTGGATATCATCCACGATCCGATCGCAACACGTCGACTCTTGCGCGTGGCCGTCAAGCAGCACGTACGCGCGGTCAAACACCTGTCGCTGTAGGTCAAACCTCGCGACTAGTTTACCCGGCAACGGTGCACCCTTGACGTCTCGAAGGTCTTTCAATCTTTTGTCAGACTTCGCCAAGACATTCCCATCAATACTCAAGCAACGATAACCTGGAAGCAATTCCCAGGGTGTGAACCCCATCGCGTCTTGCATTTGGATAGTCCGCTTTGCCGCGTGCGAAACGAGCGACTCACTTACCGCTGGTTCTATGCCTCTGGTTTTGGCATAGAATGACTGTCGAGAAACGTCGAGATTCTCTTTGTGCTCCTTGTAGGCTTGATTGAAATTCTCGCTGAAATCCAAGGCCACGTCAGCGACCGTCATCGCCACTGCCTGGAATGTGGCGAGGTACTCATACTGCTTTTCTCGATTGTTATCGAAAACCAGTTGCAAATCGCTCCCGATAAAGTCCTGCGTGAGCGCCCTGGTCATGACAGCAAATGGTGCCTTGGTTACAAACCGATCAAAAACTTTCGATGACATCGCGAACCTCCGTGTAGCGTAAAACACGGGAATACACAAAAATCGCGGTCACGCGATACCCTTACAGCCCTGGGCTTCCAGCCTGTCATCTTCAACTCGTTCCAAGGCTCTGCCTGGGCTGCGCAAAACCGACCGGTTTTGTGTTGAAATTGCTATTTGAGAATTTGACGGAATTGGTTCTCTTATATGCAGTTTTTCCGCGTCATGGAGGTTCAGTCATGTCTCAAGCCACGATTGAGTATAAGTCACCTGTTTCCAAACTTCTTGGTTCGGCACGCCGTGGACGAGAGAAATGGAAGAACAACGCCATGCAATCCAAGCGGTTGATTAAGGAACTCAAGCAAAACCTCTGCAATGCGAGAGAGAGCCGCCAGCGATGGAGAGGCGAGGCAAGCCAACTGCGGCGGCGCGTCGCCGAGCTGCAGAGTGAATTAGAGCAGTTAAAAACGCGGAGCAGCCCCTGAAGAATCGCCCGACGCAGCCGTCGACTCAATTGCTGCCGCCGGCCCCCCAACATTCTTTTTCGTTGAGTCTCGTTGTACTCACGATTTCTTGGGTGCTCCAAGCAACCATCAGCTATCGAGCTTGTGAGAAAATTGCCCGCACGCTAGGCACCATCCATTCTGGATTGTCTCACGCCCCTACGGCAAACACGATTCAGAACTGGACGCTGCGACGGGGGCTGCATGAATTAACGCGTCCCAAAGAACAGGCCGACGATTGGATTCTCCTGGTCGACCACACGATCCAATTGGGAAACGAGAAATGTCTTTTGATCGTTGGGATTCGCCTTGAACATTGGCTCAATCTCGATCGGCCTATCCGACTGAGCGATCTCTCGGCCATCCTGATCGAGATTGTCCAGACATCCAACGGCAAGATTGTTGCCGAGCAACTGAAGAAAGCTGCTGACCGAGTCGGTCAGGTCAAGGCCATCATTTCCGACCAAGGTTCCGACTTGGTCAACGGAATCGCTGGTTTTCAACAGGAAAGCGAGTCGACGATCGCATTGACCGACATGTGTCACCGAACTGCGACGGCACTCAAACATGTCCTGCAGAAAGACCCTCAATGGGATTCGTTTCTCGGGCACTGTGGAAAGACACAACCGAAAGCCAAACAGACTGAGCTGGGATCGTTGTTGCCTCCCAAACTCAAGGTCAAGGCACGCTTCATGAATCTGCACAGTCTGATCGGGTGGGCAGAGCGGATGTTGCGTCTGCTTGACACCCCCCATGGAGAACGTCAGCAACAAGATCGACTTGGTCGCCTGGAAGAGAAATTCGCTTGGGTGCTTGACTATCGTGAATCGATCGCAGTCTGGGCACGTCTGATGCGGATGGTCGACAAGACGTTAGAGCACTCACGAACAGTCGGTTTTAACGCAGACTCGGCTGCTTCCCTGGCTGAAAAACTTTCGTGTGATGTAGGCGATTGGCAGAGCCAAGCGTTTCGCGACGAGATCGTCTCGGCGATCGAAGAGAATTCAAGCATTCTTGCCCCCGGGGAGAGGTTGCCGGCGAGCAGCGAAATCCTTGAATCCTTGATCGGTAAGGGCAAGCAGATGGGTCGACAACATTCTCGCAGCGGTTTCACCCGCAACGTCTTATCAATGGCTGCCAGCGTCGCCGACGTCAGTGCGGAAGCCATTGAAACGAGCCTCGCCTCCGTTACCCACAAAACCCTATGCAATTGGGTGAAGGACAACCTCAGACAAACCATGACGATGTTCCGCCGCAGCGTACTACCGTCATCCCCAGGAACCGATACGGCCTAAATCTGCTATCCTTCTGAGTTGCAATTTTGCGCAGCCCAGGCTACGCCTGGGAACGCGAGGCAGGTGTGGCTCTGCCACACGCCGTTCACGGGCGGGAGGCGGGAGCCTCCGTGACAGTGTGTTCCCAGGCGGAGCCCGGGAACAAGGGAATTCCGGATTGCCGATTAAGCCGGCGAGGGGCTTCGCCTTCGTCGTCGTCGGCCGCCACGGGCGAACTTGTCACGGGCCTCCTTGACCGCCTCGATCAATCGGTCGACTTCCTCGAGTGTGTTGTACAGATAAAAACTGGCGCGGGCCGAAGCGGTCTTGCCGAGCGATTCGTGCAAGGGCATCGCACAATGATGCCCGGCGCGGACCGCCACACCGCGGGTGTCGAGCCACTGGGCGATGTCATGCGCGTGCACGCCGTCGACGGTGAAGCTGACGATGCCTCCCTTTTTGTCCGGCGTCGGCCCCAAAATCTGCACGCCGTCGATGTTTCGCAGCGCCGTGTCGGCGGCTTGGCAAAGCAGGTGCTCGTGCGCCTCGATCGCTTCCAGTCCCACCGATTGCAGGTACCGCATCGCCGCGGCCAAGCCGATCGCTTCGGTGATCGGCGGCGTACCGGCCTCGAATTTTTCCGGCAATCCCGTCGGGCTGAACCCTGCGGTGGTGACACGATCGATCATCCCGCCACCGCCCAGAAACGGCGGCATCGCATCCAACAGCGTTTCCTTGCCGTACAGCACTCCGATCCCGGTCGGACCACAGATCTTGTGGCCGCTAAAGACGACGAAGTCCGCGTCCCACTGCTGCACGTCGAGCGCTTGGTGGGGAGCCCCCTGGGCCGCATCGACGAGCACGGTCGCACCGGCGTCGTGGGCCATGCGAGTCCAACGTGCGACGGGAAAGTTGGTGCCCAAGACGTTGCTGGACGAAGCGAACGAGAACAGTTTTGGTTGCAGCGACTGAAGTTTGGACTGGACGACCGCGTCGTCGATGGTGAAATCGTCACCGAGCGGAAGGAACTCGACGCGGCATCCCGTTCGCTCGGCCAACTGATGCCAGGGCACGATGTTGGCGTGATGTTCGGCGATCGTCAGCAGGATGACATCACCGGCCGACAGATTGCGGCCGCCCCAGGAATGGGCGACGGTGTTGATCGCGGCGGTCGTTCCCGCGGCAAACACAATTTCCGTCTGCGACTGCGCCCCGACAAATTGCCGCGTCGTTTCACGCGCCGCCTCGTAGGCCGCCGTCGATTCTTCGCTCAGCGTGTGGATGCCGCGATGCACGTTGGCGTAATAACGCTGGTAACAATCGCTGATCGCATCGATCACGACCTGCGGACGCTGGGCACTGGCCGCATTGTCTAAAAAGGCCAGCGGCGCGCCGCTGGATGTTTCCCGCTTCAAGATCGGAAAATCGGGGCGAATCGAATGGGGGTCAAGCGGCATGTTCAGCTCTCTTCACTTAAACTCGGCCCGCCAAAATGGGGCCCGGCGTCGTCATCGTCGGCGGATTCATCGAGCGGGGCGTGCAAGGCCGATTGCAACACACGCCACGACAACAAGCAGCATTTCTGGCGGTTGGGAGTCAATTGCGGGCCGAACAGCTCCAGCATCTGGTTGGCCGTGAACTCCTTCGCCTCTTCCACCGTCTTGCCCTCGATCGCTTCGATCAACATCGACGCCGACGCCTGGCTGATCACGCACCCCTCGCCGTCAAACCAGGCCTCTTCGATCTTTCCGTCGGCTCCCAAACGCAGCATCACCTGGATCACATCACCGCAGAGCGGATTTTTGCCTTCGTCCCCGTGGGTGGCTGTCGCCAGCTCGCCGCGGTGGTAAGGATCCTCATAGTGGTCCAAGACGTGTTCTTCGTAGATGTCTTGTTCGTTGGGCATGGTCTGACGGGGGAAACAAGAGACGTTTGTCGAATGGATTGGGCGGTCTGCGATCGACCGCCGTTCTATTTAAGTCTACGCGCGTTGTCAAAAATCGACGAGTCCCTATTCGCGTCAATTTGGTCGCAGGCGGGCGGTTCCGGGTGTTTCGGCCCCGGATTTGGCCCGTGTCGGCAAGGCAGCGAAGCATTTTTTAGCGGTAGGGCGCGAGCGGGCTGTCGTTTTTGTGAGCCGCGCGCGCCGCGTAAGCGGCCGGGCACTGCGACACTGCCCGAGGCCTTACGGCCAGCGGCTCACCATTGACTCAGCAGATCCCGACTCAATCGACAGCCCGCGAGCCCTCCGGTGTTTCGGCAGAGCTGAAGAACCGGAGGGCTCGCGGCCTGCCGCTAAGACCTCAAGAAACACCTGGAAAAAATGCTTCACAGCGACAGCCCGCCGGGCCCCGTTTCCCGACCGCCGCGCCCCGATTGCGGTCGGTGGGGGTTTATTGTTCCAATCAGCGGAGTAGTTTGTTCCTTCGTGCCAGGACCGTCGCGGACGTCGTCAAGACTTTCGACATGATTCAGGGACGATCGCAACTCTTGACGAGTTCCGCTACCGTCGCACCGAGTCGCGACAGGCGGATCGCCGAATTTGAATCGAGATCACTCTCCCCCACCATGAAGAATTCGCCTCTCCAGCGTCCCCTGAACCGTCGCGCCGCGTTGTCGACCCTTGCCGCATCGGCATTGGTCACGACCGGATGCCCGCTGTCGATTCCCCAATCGTTGCCCGACGCGGCGTTAACGTCGGACGCTTCGTCGGTTCCAATTGCCGATTTGGTTGCCCGAACATTGGCGGCGGAAAAGCGGCACCGTGGACTTTCGACAATGGTCAACGGCGCCTGGCAGATTTTCCACGGCATCCTGGCCTATGGCAACGACTTTGAAATCGACACGCCGCGTGGTCGCCGAAGTGCCCTGGACTACTTCCGCGCGGGTGGGACGTGCGACGGGTTTCGCCCGATGATCGGCGATCCGCTGGGTGAAGAAGGGCGATTCGGTATCCGAGTCGATTTGGAACCGTCGACCAAGGTAGGCCAAGGCCACCGCGACCAATGGCTGGCCGTCGTCGCCCAGGCCGGACTGCCCGCCGATGCCTCATGGGTGGTCGAAGAGCGCACGTTGACGGTCGACGACTGGATGCGGCAAGCCGAGTTGGATATTCCGCTCAACTACGAAGCGGAATTCAGTTGGACCTTGATTCCGCTGTCCTATTATCGATCGACCGACCATCGCTGGACCGCACGTGACGGCAACACCTACAGCACCGAACTGTTGTTAGAGCTGGAGGTGGAACACGATTTGTCGACCAGCGTGTGCGGCGGGACACATCGGTTGATCGGAATCGCCACCGCGCTGCGCAATCGAGTCAGTGAAGGGAATCCGATCGCCGGCGTTTGGGCCGATGCCAGAGAACACCTCGACGCATCGATCGAACTGGCCCGCGTCAACCAGAACCCGGACGGGTCGTACAGCACGTCCTACCTGCATCGTGCGGGCTGGTGCAACGATTTGGGCGAGACGCTGGGGACAACCGGACATGTGCTCGAATTTCTGGCGACCGCCGCCGATCGCGAAACCTTGCAATCGGACTGGGTCGTCCGCAGCGTGCGCAAGCTGTGTGACGTGTTGCAGCAGTGTCGCGACGTCGATCTGGAGTGCGGCGTGCTGTACCACGCCCTACACGGATTGGTGGTCTACCAACAGCAGATCGCAACCTAGTGCTTTGTCAGCGTTAAATCTTCGGGCGACGTTTGTCGAGCGGAAAAGGGGTCAGGTACCAAAAACCAAATGGCCCGCAGGGTGCTTCGCATTTTTGGTACCTGACCCCTTTTCCGCGGCAGCAGCGGATCGCAACCTAGTGCTTACTCGTAGATCGGGAAAAACGTATTGAACGCTTTTTCTCCGAAATCACCGGGGTCGTTGAAGCGACGGTTTTGGTTGAGCGACGACAGCGTGTTCATCTGCTGGTCGGTCAATTCGAAATCGAACAGATCAAGGTTTTCTTTCAGCCGTTCGACGCGCGACGTTTTGGGAACGATCGACGTTCCGCGTTGAATCCCCCAACGAAGGACGACTTGTGCCGGAGTCTTGCCTAGCTGGTCGGCAATCGCCTTGGTTTCCTTGCGGTCGATCACGCCTTCGCCTTCTTCGGCCATCCCGATGGAGAAATACGATTGAGCCCCCAGCGGTGAGAAACCGGTCACGTGGATGTCGTGCTGGGCACAGAATCGAAGCAGTTTTTCCTGGGTCAGATAGGGATGCAGCTCGACCTGCAGCACGGACGGCTTGACCGATGAAGATGCCATCAGATCGCGGATCAACGAGACGCCGAAGTTGCACACGCCCGGGTGGCGGATCAACCCCGATTTTTGACACTCGATCATCGCTTGCCAGGTTTCCAGAATCGGCACCGGGTCTTCTTTCATTTGCGGATTTTCGGCGTCGGGATCGTAGAACCAGCCCGGCGGATACCGTTTCTCGATCGGCACATGGGCGAGCGAAATCGGAAAGTGAATGTGGTACAAGTCCAGGTAGTCCAGTCCCAGATCGGAGAGCGTCTTTTCGAGCGCGACGGGAACGTCTTCGGCCCGGTGATAGGTGTTCCACAGCTTGCTCGTCACCCACAGCTCTTCGCGTTTGACCAAGCCGTCGTCGATCGCCTTTCGAATTCCGTCGCCCGCTTCGTATTCGTTGCCGTAATCACACGCCGCATCGATGTGGCGATAACCGATTTCGATGGCTCGATAAACGATCTCGGCGGTCGATTCTCGGTCAATTTTCCAAAGTCCCAGGCCGACTGCCGGGATCGTGTCCCCGCCGGTGAGCGTCAATTCAGTGGTCATTCTTGTTCGGGGGATGGGTAGGAGTTCAGCTGATCGGACGCACTCCATGATCCCAGACTCGGCGCGATGGGGAAAGCATGGGTGTGAATCTTTCGTCGTGGGGTAAGCATCCTGCTTGCCATCGGTGCCGGCTCCGCCGGCACGCACCGATGACATTCAGGAGGCGGGAGCGCCCCTGCCCGGCAACGCTGTGAAGCATTTTTCCCATGTGTTTCTTGAGGATTTAGCGGCAGGGGGCGAGCCCTCCGGTTCTTCCTCTCTGGCACAACACCGGAGGGCTCGCGCCCTACCGCTAAAAAATGCTTCACAGCGTTGCCTGCCAGGGAGGATGACTGGGCGGAATGCACGACCATCGTCGATGCAGACGATTTCTGTAATCACGTTGGCGACGGGTGCCCCCGTCGGGTAGGGTATCGATTGATGACAAACCTTTTCCGCTGGGTAATTTCGGGATGGATCGCGAACAATCGGTGACTCGCTCGCTGTTGATGGGGCTCAGCAACGACGGGCTGGAAAACGTGCTATCGGCATTTCAGCCGCGATCGTTTGACGCCGGCGCGACGATCATCGAGCTCGGTGACGAGGGCGACGAGTTGTTCCTGATCACGGCCGGCAAGGTGCGGGTTTGGACGGGCGATGGTCCGGCCGTGGCCGAACGGACCCTGGGCATGATGGGAGCAGGGGACCATTTCGGCGAAGCTTCGGTGATCGCCGGCGGACCACGAACCGCCACCGTCACCGCCGTCACCTATGTCGAAACCCTGGTGCTCGGCGGAGACGATTATCGCCGTTTGGTGCAAAGCTATCCGCAACTGCTGGAAAACCTCAGCCGGTCGTTGACCAAGCGGTTGTCCAAGATGAACACGGCGGCATCGTCGCCACGGCAAACCAATCGCGGCGTGCATTCACTGGCGATCATCATCGACGATCCCAGCGGCTGGCCGCTGGCGGAGCAACTGATCGGCCAACTACGCGGGGACCATCCGTTGGTGCAACCGTTGTTGGTCAGTGACGAGGAACTGCCGTTTGCCCCCGCATCCTTTGACCGTGACGCGATCTGTGTTTCGGTCGCCGACCTGGGGTGCACGATCGCCGGTCGCAGCAAACAGGCGTTGGCGGTCGCGGTCGCCTGCGGCCCCCAAGCGACCGACGCCGCCGTGCGAGAATCCAATCGCGTGGTGTTTGCCGCCGACGCCCGTCAAGGGCTCTCCGCTCACGCGGCATCGCTGTTGAAATCGATTCCGCTGCATCGTCGCGCGATGGTGGCGTTGATGTTTCCATCGGACTGCTGGCCACGACCGGACATGGACTTTTCCGAAGTGGATGCGGTGCGTTGTGAGTATCGCGGCGAAGCCCACCACGCCGAGTTCGTTCGGGCATCGATCACCCGGCTGTATCGGTCCATGATCGGCAAACGGATCGGGCTCGCGCTCGGCGGGGGTGGCGCCCGCGGGATCGCCCACATCGGCGTCCTGGAGATCTTGCAGCAGCACAACGTCGTTTTCGATTCGATCGCCGGAACCAGCGCCGGTGCCATCGTGGCTGCGGCCTATGGTGCCGGGTTTACTCCGTGGGACATCGGCGATTTCTTTCGCAAAGAGATGATTCCACCGAAGTACCTGGCCGGCCGACCGTCGATGCGACGCATGTTCTTGCTGCACAGTTTTCGTGGCGGGCGTTTCGAAACCAAACTGCGACGCTACCTCGATCACCTGACGTTCGAACAAGCCAGTTTGCCGTTGGCGATCACAACGCTGGACCTGATCAGCGGCGAACAACAAATCCGCCGATCCGGCGACCTGGTTCAAGCCGTCTTGCAGAGCATCAATCATCCCGTCTTCGGTCGGCCGATCATTCACGACGGCCAGATGCTGGTCGACGGCGGCGTGTTGATGAATGTGCCCGCCTCGGTCTTGCGAAGCGAAGGCTGTGATCACGTGGTCTCGATCGACGTCGGATCGACGCTGGCGACCGATTACGCCAAAGATCGGAGCGGCAAACTGCGTCGACCAAGCTATCTGTCGACATTGCTCCGCACCATGGACATTTCGCGGCGGCATTCCAGCGCCCTGCATCGCGAAGAAAGCGACCTGATCATTATCCCCCAGACCAGCGCGTTTCGGATCGAAGATTTTCACGCCGTCGATCCGCTGATCGAAGCGGGGCGACGGGCCGGTGAAAAAGCGGTCGAAAACGTCAAACGTGTCATCGAGAACCTCCAACCGACCGACGATGTTGCATGAATGTTTCTGCCGATTCCAATGGTCCCTCTGCGGACGAGCTTCTGGTCGCCCAGATCCGCGACGGCGATTCCGATGCCTGGCAATCCCTGATCGATCGCTACGAAGGGCGTCTGCTGGCGTACACCCGCAGCCGCATTCGTGATTCGGCCGCCGCCGAAGACATCGTCCAAGAAGCCTTTGTCGGGTTCCTGATCAGCCTGCCCAACTATGACGGCGGCCGTCCGCTGGAAAGTTATCTGTTTTCGATTTGTGCCTACAAACTGACCGATCACCTGCGACGCGAAGGCCGACGCCCCGCGCTGCAATTGCATGGCAGGTCGAGTTCGGCCGGAGATTTCGATCTGAAGGGAAGCGCACGCGTCGCCAGTTCGATTGCCCGCAGCGTCGAACGAAAACGGATCGAAGAGCAAGCGATCCGCGATGCCATGCAAGAACAAATCGTTCGCTGGAAACAGTCGGGAAATTGGATCAAGCTGCGAGCGATCGAACTGTTAATTGTTCGCGGCTGGGGCAACAAGCAAGTCGCCGAACAGCTGGACCTCTCCGAACAGCAAGTCGCCAATTACAAAAGTGACTTCCAGATCCGATTGAAATCGATCCTCAAACGCGCCGAACTCGATGAGAGTGTGTTTCCGGAGCTGGCAGGGGAATGATTGGCAAGCATGTATTTGATGTGATTGACGAGATTGAGCGGCAGCGCGCACAAGCCCAATGCCACTTGCTTTGACGCAAAGCGGGGTGTTTCTGTTAGCGGTAGGGCGCGAGCCCTCCGGTCTTTCACGCTAAAGATCAGCAAGGATCGACCGCCCGGAAGGGCCGTCGTACATCGGAGAAGCGATGGACGAACCGGACGGCTCTGCCGCTAGGGCACGACGTACCACTGAATCGCCAGGAAGTGACACAGCGCCGCGGAGATCACAAACAGGTGCCAGACGACGTGCAGGTATTTGACCTTGGAATCATTCAACAACACGATCACGCCCAGGCTATACAGCACGCCGCCGAGCAGCATGCCCCAGCCCAGCCCGGCAGGCACATTCCCATACAACGGAATCGCCGGCAACCATCCGAGTAACAGGTAGCTGACCGTCGCCACGTTGTTCACGCGATGCCGCATCAGCAGCTTGCCGGCGATCCCGGTAAACGCAGCCACCCAGACTGCAATCAACAAGGGCGTGCGGACCGCGTCGGGCGCATATCGAAAAATAATCGGCGTGTACGTTCCCGAGATCATCGCGTAGATCATCGCTTGGTCCCACGCCCGCAGCCTGTCCAACAGCGGTTGTTGCAGAATCGCGTGGGACAACGTCGAAAAAGAAAACGTCGCGCACACCGATGCGATGTATGCCGCACAGGCGAGCGCCAACCCCGGGTTGTCGGGCAACGCCTCAAGCACCAGCCACGTTCCCAGCACCAGTGACATCAACGCCGCCAAGCCGTGTGTCAGCGCGTTGGCCCACTCTTCACCGTGTCGGACGGGTGCGTTTCCGTGGGGTGGGGCGGGGGCGTTCACGACAGCCTAATGCTCGGTCAATCTTTCAGAGTGGGGTAAGCTTCCAGCTTGCCGTCTCGTTTCACTCCTGAAACGCAAGCTGGAAGCTTACGCCACTTTCGCGACGGCGCCTACTTCCAGGACTGCGCCAGAGCGGCTGCCAAGCGAGATGCCCCGAAATCGATCAGCCGCGTCGGAGAATTCTTCAGGGTGGTATCGACCTTGGGGTCCGCGTTCATCGCCGCGAAAAAGCACTCGCTCATTGCCGGATCGGCCAGATCAAACGTATGGGCCCCCGAGACGATGGCCACGGATTGGGCGACGTTGATGGCCAGAAATTGAACCTCCAGCCGCATCGGGCTGTAGGCATCAATCGACTCGATGTTGCAGTACAACACCGTGTCGACAAAGTATTGATTGCCGAGCTCGACAAGCTTTCGTTCATCAAATCGACCGCTGTGAATCGGAAAGCACGCTTCGCAAACCCGCCGCGGACTTTCGACCACGTCGACGCCGGCTTTTGCCCGCAACGCGCCGGCCAAGTCTTGCATCAACGCCATCTGTTCTTTCAAGCGATCCTGGCGATCCAGCGGCACGACGATCAAGACGCGATTCGGTTTCAATTGGCCCAACAACGGCGACGTTCGGATCGGCTGCACAGGACACTGGGGCGCCGCCGTTTTACCCGCCGAATCGGCGGATTGCTGGCAATGGCACGTCGCACCGCAATCTCCCATGCAGCGGGTCCACCATCGCGGCGGTCCGGCCGGGCAGCACTGGATGAACCAAGCCAAGATCAAGGTCGTGGCGAGCAGTCGATTTCTGAAAGTATGCACGATGCTAAGTCCCGTTCGCCGAAATCTCTCGTACCAACACGTCGTCCAACTCTTCGCGGATCGATTGCAGCATCCGATCGGTTTCCATCAGATAACGGTTGTATTTCTGTTCCGCATCGTCCAGCTTGGTTTGCAGTTCGCGGTTGATCTGACGCGTCGCTTCGATCTCCTCATACGCCCCTTCGACGGCCTTGGTCGAACGTCCCAGCAACGTTTCCGTCTGGTCGAGTTTTTCCTTGAGCCGTTTGTTTTCGGCGTCCAGCATCGCCAACTTGGCTTTCAGGTCCCCGTTCTCTTCGAGCAATCGAAGCGCGTGCTGTGTCGCCGTGATCTGGTTGTCGCCCAGCACGCTGCCCCGCGCCAGGGGCGCGTTTGTGTTGACCGATGCGTTTGCCAACCGCGATGGCTCGCCGCGATATCCCATCTCGGATGAATTGGAATAACGTGGATCGGCAAAACCTTGTTCCTGACCATCCCAACGCTGGCCATCCCAACGGCGGGTCGGTCCGCGGCCCGGTTGTCCGGCCGGCTGGGGTAGCTCGCCCGTCGCCAAGTCTGCGATCGGCGGCGGCAAGGGCCGTTGGATTTGGTTGTACGCCGCGGGCCCGACGGCGTGCTGCTCGGCCGGTTCGGCGGCCCGCATCGGGTTCGGGCTGGCGTATTGCGCTGGGGCGTATTGCTCGTGCGGGTACGGTTGCTGTTGGTAGGGCTGCCGGGCGTACGACTCTTGGTAGTACTGTTCTTCGGTGTAGCGTTCGGGCTGCCAGCGATTTTCCGCGGCGGCGGCGACAGCGCGGCTGCCGTCGTCGGTCCGGCTGTTGGGCGGCACCCAACGGGGATGCTCGGCACCGGCCGGACTGGTCGGCTGCGGAGTCCACTTGGGGTGGACCTGTGATTGCGTGGGGTTTCCGGCTTGTGCGATCACGCCGTTGCCGGAACTGCGGCCATGGGTCTGGGCGTGGCGGTCGTCGGCTGCTATCGCCCCGTCGGCACCGCTCCCCTGTGCGTCTTCGTTGGAATCGTGCTGTCCCTTGACCCCTAAGGCGTTTTTCAGTTTTTGCTTGACGCTTTGTTGCAGCAGATCCAATTTACGCAACGCCGAATTCGGATTCTGCTCACGGCGGGTGTGATGCCGGTCTTGTGCGATCGCCGTCGATCCGCCCCAGCATCCCAGGGTGAACAGCAGCAACAAGGCGGCGATCGGAACCCGGCGTGCTGCGCAGCGCCACTCGGCGGTGCTCTGGTCGCACTTGGTCGTCGCGTGCCGTGCACACGGTCGGTCATTGCTGCGCGGTTTAATCACGTACTCGCTGTCTCGTCATAGCCGCAAATCACCGTGATCTCTTCGCCACAGGGGCAAGCGATCACGATCGATTCGATACGATTTCCGTCTTTGATCACACGGACTTCCGGTTCCGTGTTGCAATGTTTGGTGGGGCCGACGCGGACGCGCGGTCCGCCGACCTTGGTGGTGCGTTCTTTCAACACGGTTGCTAGCTGGTCTTCCATCGAATTGCCTCCTTGAGTCTGAATCTCGCTGCGGCCAACAGGCGTGAGGTGCGCGATTCGGACAATCCCATCGCGGCCCCGATTTCCGCCAGGTTCAATTCCTCGCTGTAGTACAGCGTCATCACCAAGCGTTCCTTCTCTGGCAATTGCTCAATCAATTCTGCAAGCAGTTGTCCGATTTCTTCTTTTTCGGCCAGATCTTCCGGAGAATCGATACTGGTCCGCCAAGTTTGGTGAACTACGTCAGAAAGATCGTTCCAATCGTCAGGCTTGATGAACCGCATCGCTTCGAGAGACTCCAGCACGACATCGATCGGCAGGCTGGAACGTTCGGCGAGTTGTTCGGGCGTGATCGGCGGTTCGAGCGTCTCGCACAGTCTCTTGATCTTGCCGACGTGGCGCATCATCCGGGGCGAGATGGGAGACTGTTTGCGCAATTCATCGACGATCGCGCCGCGGATGCGTGGATAGGCGAACGTTCGAAACGCGACGCCTTGTTCGGCATCAAAGCTGGCGGCGGCTTGGACCAGCCCCAGGATTCCGGCGGAGTGAAGGTTTTCCCGATGATCGTCGTTCTTGCTAAAGAACGTCATCGTGCTGAGAATCCGCCCGACGTAGTCGATGTTGTCCAGCACCAACCGATCGCGATCGGTCTGCGTGGAAGGCTTGTAGGTAGTTTCGATCGTCGCTTTCATTGCAAAGCCGCTCAGTCCTTGTAGTCCGCGTCAGCGAGTCGAATCACTCCAACGCCGATAGAGACGACCGATCCGACCAGGACCGAGGAAACGATGGCACGCATCAGAATGGTCGACGATTCCAACCCCAAGATGACGCCGACCAAGGTCACCGCGACCGCGGTCAACAGGGCCATCAACGTCCCCACCGGAAACGCCTTTTGACGCCGAAACGATGCACGCCGAGTAGTTGACTTTCCGCTCATTTACGCCCTTCTTGATTGCCGTCTTTGCCATGCAGCCCGAGCACGAACGGGTCGGGTGAGGGATTCTCTCCATCGCCCAACACGTCTTCGTAACGGATCATCCCCACCGATTCGATCCGCATGTCCGAGGGGACCTCGCTGTAGGCGACCACACTGATTTCCGGCAGCGACCGAAAGATCGTTCGGTGCAGCGGGAAACGAACCGACGAATCCACCAACACGGTCGCCATTTGATTTTTCAATCGCGACGCTTCCCATTTCGCTTGCAGTTCCATGATCAGGCGTTCCAGCTGATCGGGTCGCAGCACAATCGCGTCCCCGTTGAGGTGTTCTCGGAAATAGTGTTCCAATCTCGGCTCCAGGATGATGACCCTCACGTTTCCGTTGCTGTCTCGGAATCGGTCACAGATGATGTGTCCGATACCGCCTCTTATCTTTTCGGTCAACTGAACGGGGTCTTTGATTTGCGGACCGAATTGAACCGCCGATTCGACGATTTTTTCCAAGGCGGTGATGGAGATGCGTTCGCGGAGCAGATTCAACAGCACTTGATGCAAGGTGGCCGGCCGCACCGTATCGGGTTTGATTTCCTCGACCGTCGTCGGGGCGATCTCCTTCAATTTCTCTAGCATGGATTGGAGGTCTTGGCGGCTTAAAAGCTCGTGGGCGTGCTTCCGCAAACACTCGCTCAGGTGTGTGATCAACACAGTCGGCGCGTCGACGACGGTAAACCCTAAAACTTCGGCCCGACGACGCTGCGATTCCGGAATCCATTTGGCCGGCAGGTCGAACGCGGGGTCCCGAATTGGCTCACCCTCCAGCTCCGCATTGATGCTGCCCGGATTGATCGCCAGGTAGTCGTTGACGAACACTTGCCCCCGCGCGATCTCACGTCCGCAAATCAGAAAGCGGTACTCATTGACACCGATTTGCAAGTTGTCTCGGATCCGCGCCGCGGGCACCCAAAACCCGTGCTCGATCGCCACGTCTTCGCGCAACGTCGAAATCCGTTCGGCGATGCCCTTGCCCCGCTTCGGTTCGGCCAGCGCGATCAGGCCGGCACCGATTTCGATGATGATCCGTTCGGGCTGGACGAATTTCTGCAATCCCTTCTCTTCCGGTGTCTCGGTCGCCGCGACAGGTTCCGGCTCTTTCTCCGCTTCCTCGGTTTTGGCCGTCTCGCGTTGCTTGGCGAAAAACACAAACGCGAACACCGCGCCGGCAAGCAGCATGAAGGGAAATTTCGGAAACCCCGGCGTGAACGCGATCAACACCAGGATCATCGGTCCCAGGTACAACGACCGATAGGCACCGGAAACCTGATCGTTGATTTCGTCGCCGAGGTTGGATTCGGACGCCGATTTGGTGACCAGGATGCCCGCGCTGGTGGCGATGATCAGTGCCGGAATCTGAGACACCAGCCCGTCGCCGATCGTCAGGATCGAATAGATCTGCAGTGCGTCGGAGATCGCTTGCCCGTCGCTGACCCCCAGCACCACGCCGCCGAGAATGTTGACGATCATGATGATCAGGCCGGCGATCGCATCGCCGCGGACATACTTGCTGGCACCATCCATGGCACCGTAAAACTCCGCCTCCTGGGTCAACCCCTTGCGTCGATCGCGTGCTTCTTTCTCGTCGATCGCACCGCTGTTGAGTTCGGCATCGATCGCCATCTGTTTTCCGGGCATCGCATCGAGCGTGAACCGGGCGTTGACTTCGGAGATCCGCGTCGCCCCCTTGGTGATCACGATGAATTGAATCGTGACCAAAATCAAAAAGATCACCACGCCGACGACCAGGTTTCCGCCGACGACAAAATCGCCGAACGTCAACACGATCTTGCCGGCGTTGGCATCCAACAGAATCAAACGCGTCGTCGCAACGTTCAGCGACAGTCGGAACAGCGTCAGCAACAGCAACAGCGACGGAAAGGAAGCGATATCGAGCGGTTTTTTCGCGCCCAGGGTGACCAACAGCAACAGGATCGCCGCGGCGATGTTGCAGGCCAGAAACATGTCCAGCAAGAAGGTCGGCAAAGGAATGATCAGGACGACCAGCATCGCGAGGAACGAGGCCGAAAGCCAAAGCTCACTCCGCTGCAAAAATCCGAAATTCGAATCCGTCTCTTTCATCAATTTGTACGCCATCCGCCCCTAGGCAAAACTTGCGACCAGTGCTTTTGAAATCAATTGCCAGCCGTCAACGAGCACGAACAGCAGCAACTTGCAGGGCGTCGAAACAACCACCGGGGGCATCATCATCATCCCCAACGCCATCAAGATCGTGGAAATCACCAGATCGATCAGCAGAAACGGGATGTAAATACAAAATCCCATGATGAACGCGGTTTTCAATTCGCTGATGATAAATGCCGGCACGGCGATCTTCAGCGGCGTGTCCATCCGCTGCGACGGGGGCGGCGTCTCGGACAGTTCAAAGAACAATCCCAAGTCGTTCGTCCGAGTGTTCTTCAACATGAACACCTTCAACTCTTCCGACGCAATCTTCCAGGCGTCGACGAATCCGAACGTCGGCTCTTCCTCCGGCCCGGCCGCTTCCTGGGCCTCCAACAGCGGGATCACCGCGTTGTCATGAATTTTTTCAAACGTCGGGGCCATCACAAACAAGGTCAGAAACAGACTCAATCCCATCATCACCTGGTTGGGCGGAATCTCTTGCGTCGAAAGCGCACGCCGGACGAAGGACAGCACAATGATGATTCGCGTGAACGCCGTGACACTGACCAGCATTGCGGTGGCAAAGCTGAGCGCACCGAGCAACACCGCGACCTGCAACGGCGGCGCAAGATCCGAGAACAGCTGCGACGGATCGCTGGCTGCTTCGGCGGTGGTCTGGGCGATCAAGGCGAAATCCATTTCAGTCCTCGGTTCGATCAGGCGGCTTCTTTCGACTTCGTCAAAAGCAGCCGGATCAGGTTCTCATCAATCTCTGACGTCGACGTCTTGTTGACGCTGCGACGCGAAGCCTGGCGGCTGGCGACGTTCCCTCCGGCCCGGGCGGCTTCGGATTCCTTCTGCCGACTGAAGGCTTCGGGTTCTTCGAGCGCGTCCTCGAATCGGGACGGCAGCACGCTGACCGACTTGATGCCTCCGCCATCGACGGCGACCAAGATTTTGCTGGCCATCGAATCGACCAAGTACAAACTGACGCCGCGCGTGACCTGCAACACCTGATCGATTTTCAACCCCGCCAAATCGGCCGGTGTGTCCTGGCGGCCACCCTGCTTGCCTTTTTGAATCTGGCGGACGAACAAGATCCCGCCGACGGCCAAGGCCAACACAAACACCAGATTGATCCCGATCCGGCTGATCATCTCCGTGGCATCGGCCTGCTCCGGCTCCGGTGCGGCGTTTTCACGTTCGATGAATGACTGGTAGTGATCCTGGGCGTTCAGCCGATCCAGACTTTGCCGCGACTGCAGTTGGTGCTGCTGGCCGGAGTACAGGTCGTTGATGTGATCATTGGATTCGAAATTGGCCTGCCGGACCGACATCGGTTGCGGACGCAACGCGACGACGTGCTCGGAGCCGCCGTCGAGACGGCTGCCCGAAGGCCGTAACGGACTCACCGGAATTTCGGATCGACCATCCCGATCGACCGAACCGATGTCGCCCGAGAGCACCCCGCGGCGAATGCTGACCGTCGACTCGCCGCGCGAGAGTTGGTCGACCATTCCGCCCAGCTGGCGTGACGAGCGAGATTCAGGTTCGGCGTAGCGCTGACCGTGGGCGATCGTAGCGAGTGACGATGAAATCAGGAGTGCGTAGAAAACGCACATCGATTTTCGGTTGAAGCGGAAAGGCATGTTGACGTCCATGTGAATGCCGATTCATTTGACCTAAGAGGGATAGATTTGCTTGATTCGAATCGCGAATTGATTGTCAATCACGACTACCTCGCCGTTACCCATGGGAACACCCTGAGCAACTAACTCGACCGGCGCGCTGATGGCCCGGTTTAATTCAACCACCGATCCCTCCGCCAGTCCGATTAATTCCTGAATCGTTAATTGGGTGCGTCCCAATTCGGCAGCCAGGGTGACGTGGACTCCCCCGAAGCGGGAGAAATCCAGATCCTTGGAGGCTTGCGGCGGGTTCGGTTTGAGCGCTTCGAACTCTGGAATCGAGTCGTCGGCTTGCGTTTCAGACGCTTGGGCTTGGGCCTGCTCGGACGTCGCTTGCGGATCGTCGGAGACGGGCGTTTCGGTCTTGGTCTCAGCCATCAATCAATTCCTTCGTCTACTTGTTCAAACACTTTGAAACTTGAACGGCCTGTGTGTTGCCCAACCGGCCGGCCCAGCACTGGAACGCCGGTTCGCCATCGACGGTGGACACCATCGGTTCGTCGATGCGTTGATCCAAAACGATCAACTCGCCGGGTTTTAACTTCGCCAGATCGGCCATCGGGATCTTGGCCGACCCCAGCATCGTGACGACGTCCAGGGGTAACTGGCCGATCAATTCTTTGGACGGCTTGGCGGGTTCTGCACCGGCACGATGGTCAACCGTTTCATCGAGCAAGGCAGGTAATTTCTGTTTCGGCAGCAACCAATTCAACGTCGCCGTGCCGCCCTTGCATTCGATTTCGATGCAGACCTTGGTGACCAGATCCTTGCCGCGGAAAAGACGCAACTTTCGCGCATCTTTCTCCAGATCCGTCACTTCGATCTCCAGTTCATCCTGCCCCATCCAGCCCCGACTGATCGATTCGGCGACCCGGTTGATAAAATAATTCGACAGATCGGTTTCGATCGCACTGAGGTCCCGGTCACCATCACTGTCACCATCCGCGGGGGGCAAGCACAGCAAATCGGACAGAATGATGCGAAACTGATCGGCCGAGGCATACCAGACCGATGGCAATCGGTCCTTGATGTCGGCGACGCAATACAGGTCGTGCCGCGGGATTTCACTGAGGATCTTGTCGTACGACTCGGTCGTGATCGCCCCCAGATCCAATTTGGCACTGAATCCGGTCGCCTCGACCCAATAGTCCGAGAAGAACGACGTCGACTTCGAAATCCAAGTTCGAATGGCAACGGCAGTGTCATCCAGGGCAGCAATGTCACGAAAATCGAACGGACGAACGCTCATTGAACCTTGAAATCCTGGAAGAGGACATCTTGAATTCGCTCGATGCCGTCGGTGAACAGCATCGCGTTGAATTTGTCATGGATTTCACGCCGCAGCAGGTTGTGCCCGAGTTTCCCGCGGACATCTTCCAGCTTTTTGTCTCGCAAGTGCGCGATCAGCCAGTTTTTCAGGACGACGTTCTTGTCTTCCACCAACTTGGTGATCGCCTCCTGTTGCGAGGCCGCGATTTGCAGGGAGAACGTGCAGGTCAGGTACCGCGAATAACGGTCGTCGTTCAAATTGACCACGACTTCGTCAAAGTCCACAAACGCCAACTTGTCATCGGGTTCGGGGATGTCCATGCGGTCTTCATCCACCGCGTTCCGGTGAGCCGCCTTGGGATCCGAGGGCAGCACGAACATCGGCACCGCCACGCCGGTTCCGGCGCCCATCACGAAAACCGCGCCCCAGATCACAAGCTTGGAGAGCATGCCGGATTTCTTTTTGTCGTCCGCTCCGGACTCGTTGTCGTCTGCCATGAATCATTGAGGTGTTGGGAGGGAATGGGTCACGCGGTGATCGATCCGATCGCCGCCTGATCAGGCGCTTGGCCGGTGCGGCCGAGACCGACGCTGGCCGGTCACCCGCCATCTTTGCGTGACCGGTTTATCTTTCCGTGTCGTTACAGTTTATCGTCCGGCCCGGGTGACGGAATTCAGTCGGGACCTGTCTTTCCGTACCGGATGAGGGTTAACCCCCACAAGCGCAGCCGAGCGCCAACGCGCCGCTCGGCCGACGCCCCATGCCACCTTTCTTGGGCACTGCAGAAGTGAGCGGAACGGCACGCGGGCTGGTCGATTGAGTGAGCCGCGACGCGTAAGCGGCCGGGCACTGCGGCGCCCGCCCGAGGCCTTACGGCCTGCGGCTCACCATTGCCTCAACAATTCTCAATCAACCGACAGCCCGCTCGCGCCCTACCGCTAACAACACCACCCCGCCTGGCGTCAAAGTCGCTGGCATTGCGGTGACGCGATCGGACGGCAGTGTGGGTTATCCCTCGTGCGTTCTTGCCCAACCCGACGCGATAATCTCACCGCCAGACGCCGGATATTCGACATAACCAATACCTGCGATCGCTGTCGGTCTCCGTGTCCCCTGACCCGCTGCGATCCCTCCATGGATAGGAAGGTCGAATGATCAACGGACTCTACAGCGGCGCCGCCGCGATGCAGACATTGGCCAAGCAACAGGAGCTGATCAGCAGCAACCTGATGCACGCCAATTCGAGCGGACACCGACGCGTTCAACCGGCAGTCAAACAACGCTTCGAAGAAACATCACCGAACACCACCTTGGATCTGGGCCCCGAAGTCGAAGCGATGACCTCGGACTTCACCCCGGGACGAATCACCGCGACCGACCGGCCGCTCGACATCTCGATCGCCGGCGACGGTTTTTTCGTCTACGAAAACGGTGGCCAACCCTACCTGACTCGCAACGGCAGACTATTCCGTGACCCCCAGAGCAACACGCTGGTCAATGAAGAGGGGGTTCCCATCCGCGGCGAAAACGGACCGATCACCATCGACCGCGACGTCTCGGACCGAGAGATCACGATTTCAACCGACGGTACGGTTTCGGCCGGCGACCGCCAAGTCGGACGGATTCAAGCGGTCGCCTACGAAGACAACGGAACCCTGATTCCCGTCGGCGCCCTCGGGTTCACGCCCGGTCCCGATTCGATCGAAAGCGATGCCGCGGTCAAGATCACGCAATTCGGTCATGAACTCTCAAACGTCCAACCGGTTTCCGAACTGATCGCCCTGATCGTCAACACGCGACAACACGAGGCGGTCGAAAAAGCCACCCGAACGCTCTCGGATTCGCTCAAAGAATACATCCGATCATAACCCGCTTGAAAACCGCATAGGTATTCCATGTTAAAAGCATTCTATTCCAGCGCCACCGGCATGCGCGCCCAGGAATTGATGATCGACAACACGGCCAACAACTTGGCCAACGTCAACACAACCGGCTTCAAAAAGAAGCACATCAATTTCGCCGACCTGCTGTATGACACCAAGACGCCGCCCGGTGCCGCTTCGGCCAACGGCGAGATCAAGCCGATCGGGTTGCAGATCGGCAGCGGGGTGCGGGCCGTCGGCACCACCAGCCTGTTCGCTCAAGGGACCCCCACCGAAACGGGCATCGACACGCACATGGCGATCGAAGGCGACGGCTTTTTCAAAGTCACCCAGGCCAACACGACCGCCTACACACGCGACGGGTCGTTTACCCTCAATGACCAAGGCCAGATGGTCACCGGCGACGGTTACCTGTTGGATCCGCAAGTCACGATTCCCCAGCAAGCGACCAACCTGTCGATTTCCTCAACCGGCGTGGTCAGCTACCAGATCGACGGTGTTTCCACCGTCGGCCCCACCATTCAACTGGCCCGGTTCGCCAACCCCGCCGGTCTGCAGAACATGGGAAGCAATCTGTACATGGAAACCGCCGCTTCGGGTCCCGAGATTCTCGGGCAACCCGGGCAACAGGGCAACGGCGAGATACGACAGCGATTCATCGAAGGATCCAATGTCGAAGTCGTTTCCGAACTCGTCTCGCTGATCACCGCCCAACGCGCCTACGAGATCAACTCGCGAGCGATCCGTGCCGGCGATGAAATGCTTTCATCCGCAAGTGACCTCGTTCGGTAACGATGATGAAATCGGTTCGAATCGTAGCGCTGCTGATCAGTTTTCTGGTCCTCGCCCGGCAAGACGCCCTGTCGGCCGGCGACGTTGTCGTTGCGCTCCATCAAACGTCTTCGACGGTCGCCGACACGACGGTTCGCATCGGCGACATCGCCAACGTGCTCAATGCGACACCGTCTCAGCGACGCGACATCGAGCAACTCGACTTGGAATCGCTGCGTGATCAGGACGATTGCTCGATCACACGAAAACACGTGGAGATGCGTCTGTTGTTGGCCGGGTACGAACGTCATTCGTTCAACATCATCGGACCATCCACCGTCTCGGCCCGACGGTCCTCCCCGGCAAAGCTGCGCAGCAAATTGGAACAATTGCTGGCATCGGACCTCGGCCGACAATTTGCCGTCGCCCCCGAACGCGTCGCCATCCGACTGACACAAACGCCCCAGTTGGCAACCTTGGAACCAAAACTCGCCGCCGGCGATTTCGCCGTCGACCTGATCCCACGCAACGCCTTCCCGATCGGTCGGACCAGACTGGCCGTCGCCATCATCGACTCGGCCGGAAACCAATACTCGCATTCCTTCGATGCCCAAGTCAGCCTTTCGATGAAGGTTGCGATCGCCAGTCAGCCGATCGCTCAAGGCACCGTGCTCAAACCCGACATGTTTCGCCTGGTCGATCGCTCGATCACACAGAATGCCGACTATGCCAATCCCGACAGCACCGTCGGACGGACCGCAAGCCGTTACATCGCCAGCAACACGATTCTGTTGACCAATCATTTCCACAACACCCGGGCGGGTCATTCCCAAACGGTCAAGCGAAACGACTTGGTCGACGTCGTGATCAGTGTCGGGCAGGGCGAAATCCGATTGAAGAACGCCCGAGCGATGGAAGCGGGACAGATCGGTGACATGATCGAGGTTCTCAACCCCCAAACCAACCGGCGTTTCAACGCCTCCATCATCGGCCCCAACCTGGCAACCGTATCTTCAAACTCACGGAGGCGATAACGATGCATCACGAACATCACCCGCAGCGGCAAGTGCGCCCGTCGTCGGCCATTGTCGCATTCATCAAACCGGCGCTGGTCCTGCTGGCGATCGCGGTCACCACACAACCGTCGCTGGGGCAGAGCCTGTTCGAGCGGCGCAGCATTAATCAGATTGACCAGTACCGTGACTACGCCGCACGCAACCGCGGCGACACGTTGTCGATTCTGATCGCCGAAAGCACGGACGTTGAAAACCGCGATGAGCGATCGATGGACAAGACGGGCAACTCGTCCTCCACGCAAGGATTCGACTACGGACTCGGCGGTACGATCGGCACCGGCAGCGGCAGCGCCGAACTGGGCACCAACACGGCCAATCAACGCGCCTTCACCGGCGACGCCGAATTCAGAAGCGAACGAATGATCACCGATCGATTCAGCGTGATGGTGGTCGATGTCCTGCCCAACGGAAATCTGGTCGTCGAAGGCACACGCAAGATTTCGGTCCAGGGCGACGCTCGGGACCTGAAGCTGACCGGGATCGTGCGCCAGTACGACATTCTTCCCGGCAACAGCGTCCCGTCTTACCTGGTCGCCGACCTGCGTTTGACGCTCGACGCCGACGGTGCCGAACAGGCCTACACCAGCCAGGGCTGGCTCAGCCGCCGATTCAATCGTTTCTGGCCTTTCTAATTTCCGCGGTCGCAATCTCATTCATGCAGACTCCTTCAAAGCATCCACGACTCGCGTTTTCGACGCTCTGCCTGGCCGTCCTGTTGATCAGCAACGGCGGCGTGGTCGTGCGCGCCCAAACGCTACAGGATCCGCTGCCGCCACCGCCCGCAATCACGCCCGCGATGACGCCCGCGGCGGGATCCACGCTCACACCGCTGGCCCCGTTGCGTCAAGATCCCAGCGTTCGGATCAAGGACATTGCGTTCGTCGAAGGCGACCGCGTCAATCATGTCTCCGGTGAAGGCTTGGTGTTCGGGTTGAGCGGAACGGGCGGCAAGTCGCAACAGACGCGGCAAATGTTGACCAACTATTATCTGCGTCGCGGTGTCCGTGTCGGGCAAGTCGACACCAAGAACATTTCCGCGGTGATGGTGTCGGGTAAAATCCCCGCCTACGCGCGGCCCGGCGAGACGATCTTGGTGACGGTCTCGGTCGCAGACGACGCGTCCAGTCTGCGTGGCGGCACGCTCAATCAAACCGCGCTGCGGGGCATCGATGATGAGATCTACGCGATCGCCCAGGGCGCGATCATCGGCGGCGGCATCTCCGCCGAAGGTGCCGGCGCCAACGTACAAAAGAACCATCCCACGGTCGGTGTTTGTGAAGCCATCGTGGAACGTGCGGTGCCCTGCGGCAGGATCGTCAACAACGGAAGCCTGCGTCTGGTGTTGCGCAACAAGTCCTATTCCACGGCGACCGCGATCGGCAATGCACTCAATCGGATTTTCCCCGGCCGTGCCCGCGCCCTGGATTCGGGGACGGTTCAAGTCTTCATCCCATCCACGTTTGCCAACAGCGTCACCGAATTCATCTCGACGATCGGCAACTTACGTGTCGAACCCGACACGCCGGCCCGCGTGGTGATCAACCAGAAAACGGGATCGATCGTGTTGGGCCACAACGTCAAGATCGCGCCGGTCCTGTTCGCCAGCGAGAACATCGTGATCGCCACCACCGAAACACCGATCGCATCCCAGCCCAACCCGCTGGCCGGGGGCGACACCGTCGTCCTGCCGCGGACCGGGATCGATTTGTTTGAATCCGGGGGACGCTACAACGTCTTGCCCGGCGGAATGACGGTCGGCGATCTGGCGACGGCCCTGAACTCCCTGGCCGTTTCGCCCACCACGCTGATCAGCATCATGACAACGTTACGCAACCAAGGCGCCCTGAAGGCCGAGTTGGTCATCGAATAATTCGCAGGAGACAGATGCAATGGAATCCATCGGAAACAACATCAGCGTGAGCTTGCCGGGTCAGATCGCCGCGGCGGCCAAGGGCGGCGATCCGTCCATGGAGCAGATGAAAGAACTGGGCACGGAGTTTGAAAGCGTGTTTCTGTCGATGCTGATGAAGGAGATGCGAAACTCACTCGAAGACGGCCTGTTCGGCGGCGACGGAAGTGACTCCTTTGGCGGCATGTTCGATCTGTTCATCGGCCAACACCTTGCCCAGTCCAACGCGATCGGCGTCAGCGATTTGTTGGTCGAGCAGTACTCCAAAACGCAAGCCGACGGCGAGCCGGAGTCATCATCCGGCGTCTCGTTCTCCGCATAAATCCACTTTCCGCATCACCATGCGTCGCCACGGTCCTATGACCCTGGCCGAACCCCTTTTTGGACATCTCTCACAGACGGTGACTCAACGATGAATCAACAAACGGAACGACTGGGCGTCCTCGTCGAGCGGCAACTGCAATTGGAATCGGGAGTCGCCGACGCGCTCGATGCACTCAACGACGAAATGGCTGCGTTGCTGGACAACTCGGGGATCTATGGCCCCCAACAATCGGATCTGCAACAGCTCTCGCCCCTGATGGAAACGCTGCAACATCGCCAGGCGGACAGCCGCAAGTCACGCCGGATCCTCAGCCGCTATGTCGGCGCCAAAGCGACCGGTGGGACCGACGCGGCTGACACGCCGAGCGAAGTCGACGATCGCCTGACGTCGATCAAGACGATTCTGGCAACGCTTCCGCCCGCGGAATCCAAACGGCTCGATGCCAGCCGGCGACAACTTCACGATCGGCTGGTCGCCGCCCAGCAACGGCTGACCGCCAACCAAGTGGTCATCTTTTACTCCACCGAGTTTCATCGTCGTTACCTGCTCGGTGTGTTGCAGTGCGACGTCGATGAAGCCAGCTACCAAGCCGATGGCCAATCGTTCAAGCTCCCCACAGAAAAAATCATCGGAAGGAACTGCTAACGATGCCCAATTTTTCAATCGGCCTGTCCGCCCTGCGAACCAGCCAGTTCGCTCTGGAAGTGGTCTCCAACAACATCTCCAACGCCAACACCGATGGATACCACCGGCGACGGCTTTCCATGGAATCGACTCCGCCAAATTACACCGGCGGTTTTCGTGTCGGCAACGGCGTCACGATCTCGGGAATCACTCGGATCCGCGACCAGGTCACCGAATCTTCCTTGACCAGCGTGATCTCCGATTCCAACGATGTCGACCAGCTGTTGACCATCGAGCGGAAGATCGAATCGGCGTTGCTGACCGGCGACAATTCGGTCGGACGACAACTCGATCAGTTCTTCGCCGAGTTCACGAACTTGTCGGCGTCCCCGAACGAGCCGGCCCAGCGATCGGCATTGTTGGAGACCGGCAAACAGCTGTCCGGCGGTCTGCGTGACGCGGCGCAACAGTTGACCGAACTGAAGAACAACGTGCGGCTGCAAATCGAAAACGAGATCGAATTGCTCAACGGCGACCTGCAAGAGTTGAGCGTTGTCAGTTTCGAGATCAACAAGTTTTCCGCCCAGGGCATCGAGCGGAACAACGAATTGGACCAACGCGACGCCGTTCTGAACCGGATCGCGGAAGTCGTCGGCATCGCGCGGAACGAACAACCCGGTGGCCAATTGCACCTGACCATCGGCAACCACAGCATCGAACAGGGCAGCCACCCCAGCACCCTGTCCGTCGTGGAAGAGGGCGGACAGCTGGAGATCTACTTGGACGATTCTGCGCGGCCCTTGTCGGTGGAAACCGGGCGGCTCTCGGCGCTGGTCGAAGCGTACAACGAAATCATTCCCGCCTTCGAAGAAAAACTGGACCAAATTGCCGGCCAACTGATCCAGAGCGTCAACACCATTCATGCGACGGGGATCGGCAGCACGGGATCGTTCACGAATCTGGTCGGCAACGTCAACGTCTCCGACACCGATGTGCCGTTGTCCGAAGCGTTCCCCGAGGGGGACCTGACCGCCGGAGAACTCACTCTGTCGGTGATCGATGCCAACGGCGATCGGCAGACGCATGTCATTTCGATCGATCCCGACGTGGACACACTGGAAGACGTGGCGGCGGAATTGACCGGGATCTTGGGGATCACCGCATCGATCCGAGCGGTCAGCAACCAGTTCCAAATCACCACGGGGGCGGATCTGGAATTCGATTTCGCCGGCGGCGTGGAAACCAATCCCGACCTGTCGCTGTTTTCCGGTACCAGTGTGGCGACCGTCGCGGGCACCTACACCGGCGAAAGCAACGAATCGTTGACCGTCCAAATCGAGGGCAGCGGACAAGTCGGTAGCGCCGCGGCGCTGTTCGCCAACGTGTATTCGTCCAGCGGTGCGTTGTTGACCCGCGTGAACGTCGGCGACGGATACGAAGCCGGTTCCGCGATCGAACTCGACGACGGCGTCGAACTCTCCTTCAGTGCCGGCACGATGAACGATGGCGATGAATTCACGACACGGTTGACGGGTGAACCGGATCAGACGGGTATCCTGGCCGCGCTGGGCATCAACGCGTTCTTCAGCGGAACCGATGCCCATTCGATCCAAGTCGACACGAACGTTGCCACCGATCCCGGCCGAATTGCAACCGGGCGAACCGGCGAAGCGGCCGACACCAGCAATCTTGCTCGATTCATCGCCATTGATGATGCCACGTTGATGCCCGGTGGTCGCACGATCGGACAGTACGCCAGTGAAATGGGCACCGAGATCGGTTTCGAGATCAATTCCAACACCGCGTTGAGCACCAGTTTGACCACATACCAACTTCGGCTGGAAACGGAGAGAGACGCGAAATCAGGCGTCGATCTGAACGAAGAATTGGTCTATTTGCAGGAATACCAAAAGTCATATGAGGCGGCCGTCCGAATCATTCAGGCGACCGACGAAATGCTCACCGAACTGTTCAGAATCATAGGTTAACCCGATGGATGCTCGAGTCACTTCGCAAACGTTTACCCGTAATGCGATCCATTTCACCTCGCTGCACAGCTCGCAATTGCTGACCGCCCAACGGCAGATTACCTCGGGGCTGCAGTTCGAACTGCCGTCGGAAGAACCGGTCGCCTATCGACAGGTCCGATCGTTGGAAACCCGCTACGTCGAATTGCAGGCCGACAAAACCGTGATCGGTCGCGCAACCTCGACGCTCAACTCCAGTGTCGCCCAGTTTCAAGATGTCAGCGAACTGATCACGCTTTCCAAAAACCTGGTGCAACAAGGAATACAAGCGCTGGATTCCGACGAACGCAATGCGCTGGCAACCGAAATTGACGCGTTGTTGGCCCAAGCGCAACAAATCGGACTGGCAAAGTTCAACGAAAACTATTTGTACGGGGGCACGCGATCCGACCAACCTCCTTTCACGTTCGCTGAACCGGTGCGTGAAAATGGCATCTTGGAAGTCAGCTACCAAGGGTCCCTGCAACGCAGTCAAACCCACATCGGTGATTCGATCTCGATCGACACCTACTATGACGGGTCCAAAATCTTCGGAGGCTCCGGTCGCGAATCGACCGTGCTGGTCGGAACCACGGGAGCGAAGCATGGCGGAGGCACCGACACGCTGGTCGGTCGAGCCACCTTGCAGGTTCGACACGACACCACCAGCTATGCCGGCGGCTCCGGTGTCCTGGCCGGAACCGGTTCCGCGGCCGGCGACACCATCCTCGGCCCGGCTGGTGCGCATCAGTTGACGATCGTTGACACAGCCGGTGACGGTTCGGCCGGGACCATCTCCCTCAACGGCGGCGAACCGGTTGCGTTTTCCAACACGGACACCAACTTACGCGTACCGGGTCTATTCGGCCAAGAAGTCTACTTGGACACGACCAACATCGCCGCCGGTTTCAACGGGACCGTCGATATCACGTCGACGGGAACGTTGAGCGTCGACGACGGGGCATCGACCATCCCGATCGACTACAGTTCCAGTCAACTGGTTTCCGACGTCGACAGCGGCCAATTCACCACGATCGACTCGAGCAACATCCGCTCGACCGGCGACGATTCACTGGAGTTTCCCGGAACGTCCGACCTGTTCCAGATTCTGCACGCCACCGCCGCAGACCTGCGCAACAGCAGGGAGCTGAGTTCCGCCGAGTATGGTCAAGCGCTCGACCGGCGACTGAATGAACTGGACCAAGCCGCCAGCAGGGTGTTCAGCGTGATGGGCGAACAATCGACTTCCTTGCAGACGATGCAGACGATGGAGTTTCGCGTCGACGATTTGATGCTTTCGGTCGAATCGAATATCGGCGAACTCCAAGCCACCGACTTTCCCGATGCGGTGCTGCGTCTGGAAAATTCACAGACGCTGCTGCAGTACACCTACGCCGTCACAGCGAATCTGAATTCGCTGGGGCTGTTGGAATTCTTGCGATAGCGATCTCGGTTCAGGACGCCGCCGGTTTGCGAAAACGCAACAGATAGTTTTCTTCGAATGCCGGCACCTGGACTTCATCGACGAATTCGAATCCGCCCTTCTCGATCTCGCTGCGAAACACCTGTTTGCCGGCGCGGACATGACCGAGGATGAATTCGCGCGACTTTCCGGGAATCCGATCAAAGTCGATGACGATCAATGCACCGCCCGGCTTGATCGCCTTGTAAATCGATTCGACCGTCAGATGCGGATATTCAAAGTGATGGTAGGTGTCGCAGATGAACGCGACATCAATCGAATGGGGTGGCAGATTGACCGAACGGTCCGAACACAGCACACCGGTCAAATTGTGCACGTTGTCTTCCCGCGCTTTGGTGTTGATGTGTTCCAGGAAACGCGGGGAGATGTCGACGGAAAACACCCAGCCCTCTTTTCCAACCGCATCGGCGAAAAGCCGGCTGTAGAAACCGGTACCGGCACCGATGTCGGCGACACTCTGACCGGGCCGGATGCCACAAGCCTCCAGCACGTCCTTTCGCGCCGCGTAGACCTCGCGGCTTTCGACTTCGAATCGGCCCATCCATTCACTGACGTCCAACTCGGGATCGACGAACTGGTCGTTGATCCCAGGCTTGACACTTTGCTCGGCCGCAGCGGTCGCATCCTGGGCCAACGCCGACGTGACGCAGATCAGACAAACCGCCGCAAACGCGAATCCGATTCTCACCGCTGTCGCGGTCGGGGAAAACCGGGACGACGCATCAACGGGGGTTGGTTGGGCTGCGCGTCTTGATTCAATGCAAACATTCATGCCGGGGGACCAGGGGTATGGAACACGTGGGAGACGGAACGGATCCGCTGGGCGACGAGGACAAACCCGCAGCCGAGGGAAAACAGCCATCGATGAAAGTCGAAATTCTGAGAAGCTAAAATAGCATCCGCGGTTTCGTTTTGCACCCTGTTGTTTGAGGCTTACAGTTTTGAGATGGACCTGTTCTCCCGAAGGAGCAGGGGTTCATCGCCATGATGCACGGCGGCAATCGAACACGCGGCCAGCTGATCCATCCCCGTCTTTGGCCTATCCAACCATTCGACCAAGACCGCTGCATGATCAATTCGCATTCACCGCTCCCGCCCGATCGACATCCGCTTGACAGCATGGAACCCGCAGTGCCCTTGATGAAGACGTCGATTCCACCGCAACCTTCCGCGGCGGATTCCGACAGCCTGCTCAGCGTGCTCAGCGTGCTGGTCGTCGAGGACAATGATCTGGATTTCTTGCAAGTCTCGAAAAACTTGCGGCACGGACGGAAACGAATCTCCCTCTCGCATGCGACCTCGTTGGGCGCGGCACTGCAGGAACTGGAGATCCGTGACTTCGACGTCATCCTGACCGATCTCTGTCTCCCGGACTCGAGTGGTCTGGATACGGTCAAGCGACTGAAAGCGAAATGTGATGCCATCCCGATCTTGGTCCTGACCGGCCTGGACGACGAAGCGGTTGAACGGGAAATCCTGCATGCCGGTGCACAAGATTTCCTGCCCAAAGGGCTCGCCAACAGCAGTTGGACACGCAAAGCAATCGAACATGCCGTCCAGCGGCAACAGTCCATCAACGAAATGAGTCGGGTCACCGCGGAATTGCAAGCCAGCCACCGGCTGCTGCGGGAACAAGCCGAACTGAGGGAACAGGACCACCAGAAACTGGAACGCATGCACCAAACGGCGCACGAGTTTTTGGCCAAAGCCTCGCACGACATCCGCAATCCGTTGACCGTCATCAAAGAACACGTCTCGATCGTTCGCGAGGGCTTGGCCGGCCGAATCAATCTGGAACAGGCCGCGATGCTGGAAAAGGCATTGATTCGAGCCGACGACGTGAACAACAAATTGGATGACTTGTTGGATTCAAGCAAACTCGATTCGGGGCTGCTGGACATCTGTCGCCGGCCCTGCCACGTCGACGAAATCATTGACTCGGTCCGTGCCTCGATCGAGCAACGAGCCGCGATGCGGAATGTGAAACTGGAAATTCAATCGCAAGTCGAAGCGCCGGTCGCGTACTGCGACGGGCAAAAGGCCTGTCGCGTCTTGGTTTGCCTGGCCGTCAACGCCATCAATGCGTGCAACGATGCGGGGAACGTGCGGATTTGGGTGCGTTACGATGAACCCAATCAACACATTCGAATCGGCGTCAACGACGATGGGATCGGAATCCAGCCCCGACAGTGCGATCAGCTCGCCGCCCGCTTTGCCAGGCCCGGAGTGACGACCGATCCCGATGACAAACTGCTGGGGCTGGGCTTATCCATCGCCGCCCGTTTCTGCCGACTCAATCTGGGCCAATTGCACGTCGAGTCCGAACCCGGTTTGGGATCAATCTTTTGGTTCAGCCTTCCGGTCGTGGGAAGCGACCAGATCTTTCCGCGGTGGTTGGAATTGCAATCCGCACCGATGCAGTATGTCCAACTCCTCTCGTTTCACCTGAATGAACAATGCACGCCGGCGGAAAAACGGGACAGCGAACTGTTGCTGACCTACCTGACGGAAAACCATGAACTGCTGATCCAAGCGTCCGATTCGCAGTGGTGGCTGGCGACCAGTTCGATCTTCCCCGACGTCGATGCACGATTGAAAAAGGCAACCGATGAGATCGCACGACTGACCGAAGTCCGTGCCGCCAACCCGGCCTTTGACATCGGCATCCAAACACGCGGCATCTGGAGCCTGAAGCGTCCGATCGACGAAATCGATGCGGCGTATCAACAGCTCCTGCAGGACGAGCCGTCGCAGGCAACGCGGTAGTCGTGCGGCTAATGTTAAACGTCATTCATGGCTCAAGACTTGTTCCCAGGCTCCGCCGGGAACACACTGTCTTGGAGGCTCCGCCTGGGCTGCGCAGAATGCCCGCGATTTCATGCGTTGTGCCGGTTAAGACTTTGGTCGTTCTTGTTCCGTGGTGGATCAAGATTCACTCGGTTCGGTTCGCCAAAGGCGATCAACAACATAGCCTGGGGTGAGACCGGATGAGCCCCAGCGAATCCGGGCGTAACCCCAGGTCCACGATCCACCGAAACCCCTCCCCCTTTCGATCGGCCGGCGGCTCAGCCGCCGGCCGATCGAAAGGGGGAGGGAGCAGGTTTGGCTTTCTTTCCCTGGGGTGGCGGTCACTCCGCTGCGCTCGTTCCCTGCCCCCAGGCTATGTTGTTGATGCCCTTTGGGCAAATGCTGCGGAACGGTTTCCGCCTAAGATTCGGACCGGCTGCAACAATCAATTCCGCACAGCCCAGGCTCTGCCCTACGCCGTGAACGACTTGTTAGCGGCAGGGCGCGAGCCCTCCGGTTCTTCAACTTTGCCAAAACACCGGAGGGCTCGCGCCCTGCCGCTAAAAAATGCTTCACAGCGTTGCCTACCGGGGTGATGCATGACAGTCAGTGCCGGACGCCCCCCTACACGGCCGAACAGACCATGGCTTCGGGGACGATGCTTGTCCGCAGGTCCAGGTCGGTGTATTGCACCAGCGCCCGTTTTAGTTGGTCCCAGGAAACCGGTTTCGACAGAAACTCGCTGGCCCCGCCGGCGAGCATTCGACGTTTCAACGACGCATCCCGCATTCCGGTCACCACGATGACCGGCACCGAGTCGGTGGCGGCCGATTCCTTCAAACGACGCAGAATGTACTCGCCATTTCCGTCGGGCATTTGATAGTCCAACAAGATCGCCGCGGGGCGGCTTTGAAAGGCGCTGCGATATCCGTCCATGCCCCGGTAGGCCCGCACCAGTTGCACGCCGACGCTGAGTAGTCGCTTTTGCAGACCGATGGAAAAATCGGGGTCATCGTCGATCGCCAGCACCCAAGGCGCCGCGTCGGTGGCCGCTTCCTCTTCCACGGCAGACGGCTGCGAATCGTCCAGCCACCCCCAATCTTTCAGCATCGACAGCAGCGATTCATCGCCTTCATCCGCCGGCGTCGACTGGACGTCGGAAAACTCGGCCAGCGGTGTGGCTTGGTGCTCGGCCCCGTCTTCAAGCAGCGCTTTCAACAGGGGTTCCAGACGCGTCCAGATCTGTTGGTCTTTCTTGACCAGCTGGGCGCCCATTTCGTGACAACGTTGCTGAATTTTTTCATTCGGATCGCCGGTCATCACGATCACCGACGTTTGGCTCAGGCGTTCGTCCGTCGCCATCATCTCCGACACGCTGACGCCATTCCCTCCCGGCATCCGAACGTCCAACAGCGCGATTTGCGGCGCATAGTAATCGGCGTTGGCCAGTGCATCCATCGCGTCACTGACCGTGATCACATCCAAGCCCAGTTGTTTGCAACGGAGGCTGAGCAATTCCAGCAGGTCTTGATCGTCATCGGCAATTAAGATTTGTTTCTCACTCATTTGATTCTCCAAGGGTGGGCGGGTGTGTCGAAAGTTCAAGGAACTCGGACAAGGTAAAAGGACCTGTTGGAAGAGTCGTCAGCCCGTACACGCCGGCACGCTGAACACGGACGTCACGGCGTCCAACAGATCGCTACTGCGATAGGGTTTGGTCAAAAAGTAGTGGGCCCCGGCGTCGAGCGCCGTTTGCTGATCCTGCAGACTGGCCGACAGCATGATCACCGGCGGTGTGGCGGTGGCGGGGTCGTCCTGAAGCGCCTTCAACACCGCCAACCCGTCCAGGTTTGGCATCTGAACATCCAACAACACCAGATCGGGATTCGCCGACTGGATCAGTTCCAGGCCTTCGGTGCCGTCATAGGCGACCAGCACCTCGTATCCGGCGTGCGTCAAACGCATTTGCACGCCGAGAACGATTCCCCGGTCATCATCAATCACGACAATTTTTGAATCATGTGACACAGTACTTCTCTTCAGCGAGTTGTTGATCGACCATCTGAACGATGTCCCGGGGCCGCTCCGCGACGTTCCAGGTCCCTTCGACTTGGACTTGAAGTTCCGGCAGTGGGCCACGAGGACGATTGCGATTGATCTGCAACCGTTCCTTGTTCAACCGCGTCAAAAATTCGTCCAACGCGATCGAGGGTACGGACACCAACAGCAACCATTGCCGGTTGGGCAGCGTGAAGATCAGATCGTTTTGTCGCAGCAGGTGAACCAGGAAACGTTCGACATCCAGCATCACCGATTCGTTTGCGTCGTCTTCGATCGCGATCCCGATGGCGGAAACCATTCCGGGCCCCTCCGCTGCGGTCGCCAGTCGACTGACGAATCGCCGCGTGACTTCGACGGGGCAATTGACCGGCAACGTAAAACTGAAGGAGCTGCCCACGCCTTCGGTGCTCTCGACGTCCATCTTGCCGAAGTTCAGATCCACCAACTCCTGTGCGATGTTCAACCCCAGCCCGAACCCCTTGGTGCTGTCCCGGATCTCCGTCTTGACCTGCGCAAAACGCTGAAAGATTTCGCGTTGGCGGTCGGCGGGGATGCCGACGCCGTTGTCCGAAACGGCAATGGAGATGTCGTTTTCACCGTGGCGTCGGGCCGAAATGCAAACGCGACCGGGATTGCGGGTGAATTTGATCGCGTTGATGGCCAGATTGACGATCACCCGACCGACCTTGGCCGGGTCACAGAACACGTCCGGCAAGTCCTCATCGATTTCGACGTCCAACCGAACCTCACGAACGATCGCTTTGCGTCGAATCGCCGGCAGCACATGATCGATGATCTCGGCCACCGCGCACGGTGAACGCGATGCCCCCAGCAGCCCCGATTCCAGCTTGCTGACGTCCAACATGTCGTCGACCATGTTGTTGAGATCGCTGGCCCGATCGTCGATCACCCCGAGCAGTTTTGCCTGTTCGTCACTGACCGGCCCCGCGATTCCGTCGGCAAGCAACGAGGCATATTCCATGATCACCGTCAGCGGCGTGCGAAATTCATGCGAGACGTTGTCGACAAATTTTTGTGCCGTTTTGCAGGCCTTTTCAAGTTTTTGATTCTTGTTCTGCAACAGCAGGTCGCGCTCGCGCAGTGTCTCCAAGAGCTGGTCGTTGTGTCGCAACATCGCATGCCGCTGGATGGCATATCGAATGGACCGTTGCAGCAGTTCGGGGCTGATGCGTCCCTTGACCAGATAGTCTTGTGCTCCTTCGGCGATCGCGGTGATCGAAAGCTCATCATCGGCGTGCCCGGTCAGGACGATCAAGGGATTTTGGGGACAGGCCTGCACCATGTTGACGACGGAGTCCAGTCCGCGGCTGTCCGGCAGCGACAGATCGGCAAGCACCACATCAAACTCGGAAGCACCGACCGCGGTGATTGCATCCCCCAAGCAACGCACGCGTCGGACGCCGCAATTGGGAAACGCCTTGTTCAGCGATCGCGTGACCGACTCGCCGTCAACGCAATCGTCTTCGATCAATAGGATTCTCAACTGCGTCTTCTGTTCTGCGATCACCATGGCTTTCTCCTTCGCTGTTGCACGCTCCCGACCCCACCCCGCTTCGGTCGCGTCCGAGCGGTTCGCGACGGTGTGGCGGTGTGGCGGTACTCGAATGCGCGACGGATTATTCGGGGCGTTTGGAAAGTTCAACGTAGGATTGCATTTCGCTGAGCAAGACATCGAAATGGATCGGTTTGTGGAGGAAGCTGTCCGCCCCCAACGCCAGCATTTCCGCTCGCAAGTCGGGGTCACGCATTCCCGTCAAAACAATCACGGGAATTCGCTCGGTCGCTTGGTTGTTCCGCAAGGATTCCAACACGAACCGTCCGTCCCCACTGGGCATGGAGACATCCATCAGAATCAGGTCGGGGCGATCGGTGATCGCTTCCCAAAAACCTTGCGTGCCGAAGAAAGCGACCAAAACTTCCGCCTGATAGCCACTCAGCCGCATTTCCAACGTGCGGCAAATCTCGGGGTCGTCGTCGATGCAGAGGATCCGTGGTGTCTGTATCGCCTTCGCCGGATCGCTCCATCCGTCACCGTCCCCGCCGGCCTTCCGCTTTGCCAAGCGGTCCTGCACTAACTGTTGCAAGGGGCGTTTGCGTGTTTGGGGCGACTTGCTGATCAGGCTTGACATTTCGGTTCTCCAGGTGGGGATCGGAGGGGGAGGGGAGCCAGTGGCGGGCAATCAGGACGCGTCACGTGTGCGGATCACCGATGGCACGTTTGGGGTGGGATGCCGGCGGGGGTGATCGAGACGGGCGATTGCTTCAATCAAAAAGTAGATCGCTTGGCGATGGGATGCAGGTTTGTTCAGCGGAGTTGAAGGAACACCGACAATCAGCTGGTTTGCAGCGTTGCCGCAGGAGGGAATCTCACGTTGTTCAGATAGCTGGACAGCGTTTCCAACAGCCCCTCCACGTTTGACTTCAGAAAATATCCGGCAACATTTCGTTCGTAGGCACGCGTCACGTCGCGGGGGTGATCCGAGGTCGTGAGCACAAAAATGACGGTCGATCGCAGCGTTTCGTCGGCCCTGATTTCGTCCAAGAACTGATGGCCGTTCATTCCCGGCATGTTGATGTCGAGCAACACGACCAGCTGTTCGCGTTGTTCCGGCGTCAATCGGTCCGAACGCAGCAACTGGAGCGCGGCGGCACCATCGGTCGCGTTGAGGATGTCGACCTGCAGACCGCATTTGGGCACCCTCCGTTTGAAGATTTCCAGATCGACGAAGTCGTCTTCGACGACCAGGATTGTCGGCGTGCGATTGCTCATATTGATGCTCCACAGAAGACTTCGGGGGACGTTGTCGCTAATTCACAAGGCCAGGTAAAATGAAACGTGGTTCCGCGGCCGAGAGCTGATTCCACGTCAATGCTGCCGCCAAAATGTTCGACTTGCTTCTTGACGATCGCCAGCCCCATGCCGCTGCCTTCCACCGTGGGATCACCGACACGCTGATACATCTGAAAGATACGATCGAAGTTGGTCGATTCGATCCCGGGGCCGTTGTCGTGCACGGAGAATCGAAACCGCTGGTCGTCCCTTGACCAAGTCACTTTGACGTAGCCATCTCGTCCTTTGTCGTTGTGCTTGATCGCGTTGCCGATCAGATTCATAAACACCTGTTCCAGAGGCGGCCGGACGGTTTCGAACACCGGCAGATCATCCGGCCACTTGACTTCAATCGATTGCGGATTGCTGACCATGTCGACAATGTTCTCAAGCACCGAGTGAACTTCGACGATCTCCGACGGCGGATTGATTCTGCCGACGCGTGAGAAATCCAACAGGTCCTCCAGCAGGACTTCCAGTTTGCCGACCCTGACTTGCAGATTATCCAGATAGACTTCGCCGTCGCTGGACAGGTCGTCGCGAACATCCTCTTCGATCCACTGGGCCAGGTGTTTGATCCCGCGCAGCGGTGAACGCAAATCGTGCGAGGCCACGTAGGCAAAGCTGTCGAGTTCTTCGTTGGTCGCCTGCAGCTGCGAAGCTTTTTCGCGGAGTTCACGTCCGAGCGTCTGCGACTGCTGCAACAGTTCGGTTGTCCGCTGGTTTTGGTCACTAAAAATGCGTGCCGCCGTGGCCATTTTCCCGATCTCGTCGGCCCTCTCGGTCCCCGGCACATCGGCCAACACTTCGCCACTGGACAGCCGCTCGAACGTCTTGGTCAGATCCGAGATGGGAGTCACGATCAACAGTGCCAATCGGGTTGCGATCAACAACGACAATCCGACGGCGGTCACGACGATGCCCATGGAAAGCAGCCGGACGCGACGTGAGGTGGCCGCCAATTCCGAGGCGATGAATTCACGCCGTGCTTCGGCTTGGGAACGCAGTTGTGCCGAGTAGTACGACACCTCCGATTCCTCACCGGCGATGACCACGTTGCGAAGAAACAGATAACTGCGGGTCGCTTGCACCGCCCGCAATCCGACGCCTTCATAGTCCCGTATCGCCTGAACGATCTCTTCGACTTGGCGGCCGGGAACCTGCATTTCGGCCAATTGAGACACGGCTTGGTTGATCGCTCGGATCGACTCGGCGACCAATTCGCCGTCGGGATTCTCGAAGTACTTCAACAGAAACTTCTCGGCGCGGGAAAAGGCGGATTGGGAGCGCACCAAGGCCAAATGGTTCTGGTCGCTGACCCCGAATCCGGAAAACTGGTCGGACAATCGCGCGGTGCGTTCTTCGATCTGTCTGGCCAACGCCGGCAACTGTTGTTCGACCAGGTCTTGACGGATTTTTCGTTCGACGATGACCGAATCGAAGTGTTTGGCGTATTCCGTCACGCGCGAGTTGATCTGTCCGAACAGCATCACCAATTCGGGATCCGTCTGCTGCCTGGTCGCCGTTTCAATCTCGACGCGCAAGCGTTCAAAGATCTCTTTGGCGGCGTCAGATTGTGACTGACGGCCGGAATACACAAACCGGTCGGCCCGCAAACGCAACTCTTGAACGTCGCGGTCCAGACCGAGTACGACGGCGTTGACCGCTTCGATCTCGCTCATCCGATTCGCTTCGTTCGTGATGCGTTTGGACCCGACATAGACCGCCAGCGCATTGCCGAACACCAACATCAAAATGATGCCGAATCCGAGATAGATCTTTCGTTTTAGCGACAGCTGAAACATTCGCGACGGTGTGTCGGAGGTGGGGGCGGGACGGGGGGGGAATTAGTTCGCGGTCAGAAATTCATTCCAAGCGCTCAACGTGTACTCATAGTTTTCCATCACGGTGTTCCAGACGGCGACATTGCTGAAACGTCGTTCGTAGGAACCGCCGGTGCGGGTTTCGCCACGGCGCACGACGACGCGTCCGTCGGTGCCCCGCAAATCCGTCGCGGCGCGTTTGCCGGCGTACCAATAGTCCCACTCCGGCTCGGTCATTTCGCGGCGGGACCGCTGGGGATTGGAAATGTAGTAGCCCTGGCGTGCGATAAACGCGCCCGGCCAACCGGACAACCACCAGTTCATGTACTCGTACGCCGCGTCTTGTGCGGTGGGCGAGGCGGCCGCGGAAAGACACATCACACCGTGCCAGGCGCGATAGCCTTCCTTGGGGGCCGCGTAGACGCAATCAATGTTGTCGGCGCGAAGGGCAGACACGCCGGGGGAGAACATGCTTTCGATCACCGCTTCGCCGCCACGCATCAGTTCGACCGAGCGGGGCACGCTGTTCCAAACGCCACGAAAATGTCCCTCGCGGCGCAGCCCGACCAGGATTCGAAACAGCGCGGTGATCTCCGCTTTGGAAAGGTTGCCGATGTCGTCGAATTCGATCAGCCCCTTGGACTGGGCCGCCAGGGCGACGTCAAACAGTCCGATCGTCGGCTCATTGCACAGCGCGACGCGACCGGCCCAACGGGGATCCAACAACCAACCCCAACTCTCCGTCTGGTACGCCACGCCGCGCGGCACCACCGACGCGTCGTAGGCGAAGGAGTCGACGTTGTGGACATAGGGCAGAAAGCTGATCCGCTTGGTTTCCCGTGCCGCCAAGGATCCGTCGCGTTGGACGTAAAGCAACTGGTTCGGGGCGTCACCGGCACCGATTCGACCGTGTGGTGTCAGCTTTCCCGTCTTGGTCAGGCTGTTGATTTCGTCCCAGTAAACCAGCCGCGAGGTATCCAGGGGCTGAATCGAACCGGCCTGCCAGAGCACCCGGATGCTGTTGGACCACTGTTCGTACAGATCAAACGACTCCGGACGCGTCGATGCCTGATGCAGGACCGATGCGCTGCCACTGGGATGAAAGTGCAGCTTGATCCCCAAGTCCTTTTCCGCTCGCTCGCGGATCGGCTGCTGAAGCGTCACGTGCGTGCCCAACACCCGCAGCGTGCGTTGCTGTCTGACGAATCCGTAGGGAGCCGTGCCAAAGACACGGTGCGGCGCAGCGGCCAGCGCGGCCGCGGCGGTGGCGGCACTGGCGAGTACGGTTCGTCGACTTTGCTTCATGGATCAAACGCTTTGGAGGAAGGTGGCTGAAAAACTTGTCTTGCCCCTGGCATGCCGGCCCCGCTGGCCCGCACAATTCAACCAGAATGCGGGACAACGGACGGAACCCCGACCGGGTCGCGGCAATGCACGCGGCCTCCTAGATCGAGGGGAACCCAAACCAGCCGACGGGCGAGATTTTGCGGCCTGATCGGCCGGCTCTCGCGCCTGCCATCCCCGGCCGCTGCAGTGACCGAAAGCGCAGTTGGTAGCGATTGCGGACTTCGCAGCGGAGATTCCGCTTGTGTCGTGTGGCGAAGAGATAATCCCGACGCTTTACCTCGCGTCGAGAGACGACCTTGCCGATCAGGAAAATTGATTGCGTCACGTCCGAAGACGTCGCGAACGACCGCACGCCCCGCTTTTTCGTTGTGAGGGCGGTCATTTGCCCGCTGTGCGACCTGACAGACCTCCCGCTTGTTTCTGGGACGCTTGCACCTTATGACAAGGTGCTCGAGCGTGCCCTAGTCCTTCAGAAACTTGACACGGTTCCCAATAGCCCCTCGATTCTACCGATGCAAAAGACCCTTGATTCCGCTGTCTCACCGTCTTCCGAAACCGACGACGTGCTCCTCGGTTCGCTCTCGCACGAATTGCGACGGCACCTGCTGTTCACCCTGGGGCGTGACGACATCGACTCAGATCCCGGCTATTGCTTTCGCGCAGCGGCGATCACGATTCGGGATCGGATCAGCCGCGACTGGCGCCGCACCCGCGAATTACAGGCGGCCAGCGACACGCGTCACGTCAACTATCTGTCGCTGGAGTTTCTGCTCGGACGGTCGCTCAATAACGCCATCCAAAACATGGATCTCGATGAAGCGATGCGAAAAGCGCTGCATCGTTTCGGCGTCGAGCTGGAAGAGGTCATCGACAAGGAGCACGATGCGGGATTGGGAAACGGCGGGCTGGGGCGGCTTGCGGCGTGCTTTCTTGATAGCTGCGCCAATCTGCAGTTGCCCGTCTCGGGCTACGGGATTCGCTACGAATACGGGATGTTCCACCAGTTGATCGAAGGCGGCCGTCAAGTCGAAGCCCCCGACCACTGGTTACGCGACGGAAACCCTTGGGAAATCGAACGGCCCGAGGACACCAAACGGATCCGTTTGTACGGCCGGACCGAGCGTTACGTCGACGAGAAGGGAAAACCGCACAGCCGCTGGGTGGAATCGCTGGACATCTTGGCGGTCCCCTACGACATGCCCATTCCCGGTTTCCGCAACGGCACCGTCAATACACTCCGCCTCTGGAAAGCGACGGCGACCGACGCGTTTGATCTGAATGAATTCAACGCCGGCAGTTACCCCGAATCGGTCGCGCAAAAGAACAACGCCGAACAGATCTCGATGGTGCTGTACCCCAACGATGCCAGCGAGAACGGCAAAGAGCTGCGGCTGAAACAACAGTACTTCCTGGTCTCGGCCAGCCTGCAGGACGTGTTGGCCAACTGGGTCGAGCAGCACGGCGAAGATTTCAGCGGGTTCGGTGAAAAGAACTGCTTCCAGCTCAATGACACGCACCCCGCCTGCGCCGTCCCCGAGTTGATGCGACTGCTGATGGATGAGCATGAACTGGAATGGGACCAGGCCTGGGAGATCACGACGCAGTGCATGGCCTACACCAATCACACGTTGCTGCCCGAAGCCCTGGAACGCTGGTCGGTCAGTCTGTTCGGACAACTGCTGCCACGCGTCCTGGAAATCATCTTTGAAATCAACGAGCGTTTCCTCGCCGAGGTCGCCAAAAAGTTCCCGAACGAACCCGAGTTGCTCAAACGGGTTTCGTTGATTGAAGAAGGGCACACGCCGCACATCCGGATGGCCTACCTGTCGATCGTCGGCAGTTTTTCCGTCAACGGCGTGGCGCAACTGCACACCGATCTGCTCAAGACCGGACTGTTCGCCGATTTTGATCGCATCTGGCCGAACAAGATCAACAACAAAACCAACGGCGTCACCCAACGGCGCTGGCTGTCCCACTGCAATCCGGGGCTGCGTGATTTGATGAATGAGACGATCGGCACGCGGTGGGAGTCGGATCTGGAAGAGATCTCGGCACTGGCCCCGCTCGCCGAAGACGCCGAATTTCGCAGTCGCTGGCGTGGCGTCAAAAACGCCAACAAAGAACGCTTGTCGAAGTACGTCAAGCAAAACACCGGAGTCGACTTCGACCCGTCGATGCTGTTCGACGTCCAAGTCAAACGGATCCATGAGTACAAACGACAGCTGATGAACGTTTTGCACGTCATCCATTTGTACGACCGCATCCTTCAAGGCGAAACGGCCGGCATGGTGCCGCGATGCGTTCTGATCGGAGGCAAAGCCGCGCCGGGATATCACCTGGCCAAACTGATCGTCAAACTGATCAACAACGTCGCCCGAGTCGTCAACAGCGACCCCCGTGCGCGTGATCTGCTGCGATTGGTCTTCTTCCCCAACTACCGCGTTTCGGCGATGGAAGTCATCTGTCCCGGAACCGAGTTGAGCGAACAGATCTCCACCGCCGGCAAAGAAGCCTCGGGAACGGGAAACATGAAGTTCATGATGAACGGGGCGTTGACGATCGGGACGCTCGACGGGGCGAACATCGAGATTCGTGAAAAGGCCGGTGCCGAAAACTTTTTCCTGTTCGGACTCAATGCCGCCGAAGCCCAAGAGGCGCGAAAGAGCTATGACCCCAATGCGATCATCGCCGCCGATCCCGCGATCGCACGCGTGATGGAATTGCTCGAAGGCGGTCATTTCCACGGCTCCGAACCCGGTGTCTTCGGCGAATTGACCTCCGGGCTGAGAAACCCGCACGATCAATGGCTGACCATCGCCGATTTACGCAGCTTCATCGACGCACAAGATCGTGTGGCAGAAACCTATCAAAAAGCCGATCAATGGGACCGGATGAGCATTCTCAATGCCGCCAACAGCGGATGGTTCTCCAGCGATCGGACGATCCAGCAGTACGCCGATGAAATCTGGAAAGTCAAACCGCTGACGGAATAAACGCAGCGATCCGACCAATCGTGGACGCGGCGTCAACCGACGCCTTTCTTGTTGGCGGAACAGCGTGAGCCCCATGCCGCTAAATCGAGAAGCGAACATGAATCACCATGGCTCCCCTCTCCCCCAAACAAGCCTATCCTCGTCGCAGAGTTTTCGCATTTTAAGAATCGCTTGACGCACACGATCAATCAGAATCAACAAAGAGGCTTGTTCGGGGGAGAGGGGAGCCATTTTGGGGTAAGTGGCTTCTCGATTTAGCGGTATTGGGCTCGCGCCCTACCGCTAACAAAAACACCCCGCTTGGCGACTGAATGCCCGGCCGCTTACGCGTCGCGGCTCACCAAACCGACGGCCCGCGCGCCCTCCCGGGGTCGCCCCGGGCGGCGAAACGGCTACTCGTCCTCGGCCGGATCGATTCGCTTGGCAGAAGCGCGGATGCCGTTTTGAAACAGTTCCAACGCTTCGAACCGCCCGTCGTTCTCGTCCTTGAACGTCAGCGTTGCCGGGACAATCTTGTAAAACCACTCCGTTTCGGATTTGGGAAAGACCTGAAACGCGGGCTGGCCCGTCAACTGGACCATCAACCGGTCGTTGACGACGTTGACATCAAAGACGACTCCGGGGGCGATTTGGTATCGGCCTTCACAACGCTTCATCGTTGCAATCGGCACCTCGATCGCCGATTGAAACGTTCGCGGTTGCACTGCCGCACCGGCCAACATGCGAATCAGATCTTCGGCCAGCCGGTCGACTTCCATGGTTGCCGTGTTGGTCAGCAACACGACGGCCGCCGGAACCTCGCGGCTGACGAACAACATCGCATGGTAGCCGCCGGTCTGTCCGTTATGCCAGCGCGTCGATCCGTCTCGGGCGATGTGCCATCCGAGCCCCATCGCGAAGTCTTTGGCGTCGCCGGCGCGGTGTTGTTTCCAAGCAAGCTGGAGCGCGTTTCCCAGATCGCTGTCTGGCGGATCAAGGTTCGCGTTGGCAAACCGCAACATATCCGTGACGGTGCTGCGGATCCCGCCGGCGCCGGGCATGTCGGCAAACTCCCAGGTCGAATGCGGCTTTCCGGGCGTCGCATGGCCGGCCGCAAGACGCTTGAGGACTTCGGCATCGCCGGTCACCGTGGTGCTGGTCATCCCCAGCGGTTTGGCAATCCGCTCGGTCAACAGTTGGTCATACGATTTGCCGGCTTGGTGACCAAGCAGATAACCGAGAAACGAAACCGCCAAGTTGGAATATTCCATCTTGTCGCCGGGATCCCGGGTCAACGAATAGCCGTCCAGGAATTCGAGGGCCAGCTGTGAGGTGTAATCGGCGTAGGGGTTTTCGCCGCCGACGTTTTTCATGTTGCTCGGCAATCGCGGCAGTCCCGACCGATGGATGGAAAGATCCAACAATGAAATCTTCTTGCCGTTCGAATCGGGCATCCTGGCACCGCCCGGCATCAAGTCGGCGGCGTCTTGGTCCAGCTTGACTTTGTTCTGGACGACCGCGTCGGCGAGCAGGATTCCCGTAAACACTTTCGAGACCGAGCCGATTTCGTAAACCGTTTGATCGGTCGGTTGATCACCATCGGCGGACGTCTTGCCGAAGTGGAACGTCGCCGAAGAATCGCCCGCGATCAGCCCCAACGAAAGGCCGACGACTTGCTCGGAGTCCAGATACGGTTGAACGAGCGAACGAATGCGCTGCTGCGTTGCCGGATCGTCCAGATCGGGCGGCGCGGCAGCGAGCGGACTGGCGGCTGCGGCGAAAAGCAAACCGCAAATGGCTGAGCGTAGGACAGCGGGAAAGCGATCGATCATCGGGAGTCCTCGGCGTGTGTTCAATCGATTGGAACACACGATCTTAACGGCACGACGACCTCTCGTGGGGTAAGCGTGCTGCTTGCCGGGGGAACGCAAGCTGGAAGCTTACGCCACTTATTTGATGATCGCTTTTTGTCGTAGCGCTTCGATGATTTGGTTGACGCACTCGTCGATGGTTTGCTGGGACGCATCGAGGGTGACATCGGGGTGGGGCGGAGCGTCGTACGGGGCCGTGACACCGGGGAAATTCAGCAATTGACCGGCGTCGGCTTGGGCGTACTGGCCTTTCTCGTCCCGCTGGCGACAAATTTCAACGGGCGTCGCAACGTGGACGACCAGGAAGCGGTCCTCGCCGATCACGCGGGCCACTTTCTGGCGAACCTCTTCGCTGGGGGCGACGAAGCAGGCGATGCAGATCATTCCCGCTTCGTTCAGCGTGTGTGCCAGGTGCGCGCTGCGTCGTAGATTTTCACTGCGATCGTTGGCGCTAAAGCCGAGGTCACGCGACAGGCCCTTGCGGACGTGTTCACCGTCGATGACCGAAACGGCTCGACCGCTATCGAACAGTTTTCGCTCCAGGGCTTGGCCGATCGCGGTTTTCCCCGAACCGGTCAATCCGGTCAGCAGCACCGTGGCCGGTTGTTGGCCGAACCGGGCGGCACGTTCTTCGGCGGTGACCGCGGAGACGGGCGCGCCGTCGTCGCCCCCGCCGGTTTCTTCTTCGTCCCAAACGGACTTCGCCCCGCCGTCACCCGACTTGTCCAGGATCATGCCGGCGGCGACGGTCGCATTGGTGATCCGGTCGATCACGATGAACGCGCCGGTGGAGCGGTTGCGGCGGTAGGCATCGAAGTGGATCGGGGCGGAAAGCGAAATGCCGACGCGGCCGATGGCATTGAGTTCCAATTCGGGGGCGGGGCTGCGGTGCAACGTGTTGACATCGACTCGATAGTTGAGCGTGTCGATCGTCCCGGGAACGGTCTGGGTGGTGTGCTTGAACAGGTACGTCTTGCCCGGCACCATCGGATCTTCGCCCATCCAAACCAGCATGGCCTGGATCGAATCGCGCGACTTGGGCAGGTTCCCCGGGCGAACGATCATGTCGCCGCGCGAGGCATCGATTTCGTCTTCCAAGGTCAGCGTGACCGACAGCGGTGCGTAGGCTTCCTCGAGTTCACCTTCGTACGTCACGATCGATTTGACTTTCGAGGTTCGCTTGCTCGGCAGCACCATGATTTCTTCGCCGGGGCGAACAATCCCGGACGCAATCGTCCCGCAGAAGCCGCGAAAATCCAGGTTGGGGCGATTGACCAATTGGACGGGAAACCGAAAGTCCTGCAGGTTTCGATCGCTGCCGATGTAGACCGATTCCAGGAAACCCATCAGCGTCGTGCCGGTGTACCAGGGCATCGACTCGCTGCGATCGACGACGTTGTCACCGTTGAGCGCGCTGATCGGGATGAAGTGCAGGTCGGGCAGATCCAATCGCGTGGCGAAGGAACGATAGTCGTCGCAAATCGCTTCGTATTTTTCTTCGGAGAAATCGATCAAGTCCATCTTGTTGATCGCGACGACGACGTGACGAATCCCGAGCAGGGAGACGATAAACGAATGCCGTCGGGTTTGCGTCAACACACCGTGGCGGGCATCGATCATCAGGATCGCCAGATCCGCGGACGACGCGCCGGTCGCCATGTTTCGCGTGTATTGTTCATGGCCGGGGGTGTCGGCGATGATGAACTTTCGCTTCGCGGTGCTGAAGTAACGATAGGCGACGTCGATCGTGATGCCTTGCTCTCGCTCTTCCTTCAGCCCATCCATGAACAGCGACGGGTCAAAATTTCCGCCGGTTGACCCCTGTTTGGCGGAATCCGATTGGACCTTGGCCAATTCGTCTTCGTAAACCAACTTGGAATCGTAGAGCAGCCGTCCGATCAGCGTGCTCTTGCCATCATCCACACTGCCACAGGTGATGAACCGCAAAAGTTGCTTGTTCTCATGTTGCTTGAGATAGGCGTTGATGTCGGTCGCGATGAGGTCAGACTGGTGAGACATGTTTGCAGGTGAAAGGGTTGAGAGGGTGGCGCGGACGTGGCCGAAGCGTTGGCGGATGAACGAAGGAAAGAAGCACTGACCAAAGGACGAAGCACTGACCGGTGGCTAGAAGTAGCCCCGCTCTTTTTTCTTTTGCATTCCGACTCCGCCTTCGTCCTTGTCAATCACACGTCCCTGTCGCTCGCTGGTCGTCGTCAGCAACATTTCTTGGATCACGTCCACCAGATCGGTCGCTTCGGACTCGACCGCCCCTGACAGCGGATAGCAGCCCAACGTCCGGAACCGCACCATCTTTTCCTCTTCGACTTCGCCTTCCAACAGCGGCATGCGGTCGTCATTGCGCATGATCAGGATCCCGTCCCGCTCGACGACCTTGCGTTTGGTCGACAGGTACAGTGGCACGATCGGGATGTTTTCCAGATGGATGTATTGCCAGACATCCAGTTCCGTCCAGTTGCTCATCGGGAACACCCGGATCGACTCGCCCTTGTTGACGCGTGCGTTGTAGACATTCCACAGCTCGGGCCGTTGATTCTTGGGGTCCCAGCGGTGGCCCTTGTCGCGAAAGCTGAAAACCCGTTCCTTAGCCCGCGATTTCTCCTCGTCGCGACGCGCCCCACCGAAGGCGGCGTCAAAACCGTATTGATCCAAGGCGGCCTTGAGGGCGTCGGTCTTCATGATCTCGGTGTGACGCTCGCTGTCCTCCCACGGCTTGATGTCGTGCTTGAGGCCTTCTTCGTTGATGTACACGATCAGATCCAGGCCCAACTCCTTGGCGACATAATTGTCCCGGAACTCATACATCTCCTTGAACTTCCACGTCGTGTCCACGTGCAGCAAGGGAAACGGAGGTTTCGCCGGCGCGAAGGCCTTCAGAGCCAAGTGGAGCAGCACCGCCGAGTCCTTGCCGACGCTGTAAAGCATCACGGGATTTTGGAATTCTGCAGCCACCTCACGGAAAATATGAATGCTCTCCGCTTCCAGCTGTTTTAGGTGGGTCAGGTTGTAGTCCGACATCAGGACGCCGTAAGGGTGGGGAATCTAGCGTTAGTAACAGGCAACACGTGCCCGGCCGGGGGAGTATAGGCGGAGTGTTGCAGATTTAAGAGAGGGAATGGTCAGTTTGAAATCCAGGTTTCAGGTTTCAGGTTTCAGGTTTCAGGTTTCAGGTTTCAGGTTTCAGGTTTCAGGTTTCAGGTTTCAGGTTTCAGGTTTCAGGTTTCAGGTTCCAGGTTCCAGGTTCCAGGTTCCAGGTTCCAGGTTCCAGGTTCCAGGTTCCAGGTTCCAGGTTCCAGGTTCCAGGTTCCAGGTTCCAGGTTCCAGGTTCCAGGTTCCAGGTTCCAGGTTCCAGGTTCCAGGTTCCAGGTTCCAGGTTCCAGGTTCCAGGTTCCAGGTTTCAGGTTTCAGGTTTCAGGTTTCAGGTTTCAGGTTCCAGGTTCCAGGTTCCAGGTTTCAAGAATGGTTCGAGATTTTCTTGTCACCCATTTTCTTGTCTGCTTCTGTTTTTCCCCACGCATTTTTCTGCCCCCCCATTTTTCTGCCAACTGCCAACTGACTTGGAACCTGGAACCTGGAACTTAGAACTCCTTTCTCTCTCCCGTTGCCATTCGGGGTGTTGGGGCTTAGGCTCTGGGATTCTGCGCCGGGGAACAAAATCTTCCCGGCCTCACCAAATTTTCCGGAGTGATTCTGGTGTCGGGAACTTGCGTCATTGGTTTGCAGTGGGGTGATGAAGCGAAGGGCAAATTAGTTGATTTGCTGGCTTCACAATTCGATTTGGTCGTCCGTTATCAGGGCGGGGCGAACGCCGGCCACACGGTGGTTGTCGGCGACGAAGTCTACAAATTGCACCATATCCCCAGCGGTATCCTGCACCGTGGGGTCAAAAATCTGATCACGCCCGGTGTGGTGATCAACCCCGAGACCATGATCGGCGAGATGGAGGGGCTTGCCCCCCGCGGCGTCAACTGCGACGAAAACTTGCAAATCAGCGAGCGAGCCCACTTGGTCATGCCTTGGCACATGGCCGAAGACCGCCAGATCAACGCGACCGCGTTGCGTGGCGAGTCGATCGGGACGACCAATCGAGGCATCGGACCGTGCTATCGAGACAAAGTGGGGCGGACCCACGCGATCCGAATGACCGATTTGGTCCAACCCGGCCGCGACGAACGGATCCGCACCGTTGCCGAACAGAAACTGGCGATCTTGCGCAACATGGGGGCATCCGAAGAGGAGCTCGATTCGATCGCGGCGGACAAGGTGATTGCCCAGGCGACGCGTTGGGGCAACCGTTTGCAGGGCATGATCGCCGACACGACCGATACGTTGTTGGATGCCGCCGAGCAGGACAAACGGATCCTGTTTGAAGGCGCACAAGGGGCATTGCTGGACATCGACCACGGCACGTATCCCTTTGTCACCAGCAGCAACAGCAGCGGTGTCGGGGTCTGTGCCGGCGCCGGGGTGCCGCCGCGCTGGATCAACACGGTGCTGGGCGTTTGCAAGGCCTACAGCACGCGAGTCGGCGGCGGGCCGTTCGTGACAGAACTGGAAGACGAAACGGGCGATCGGATTCGCACGCTGGGCAATGAGTTCGGGACGACGACCGGGCGTCCGCGTCGTTGTGGATGGTTCGATGCGGTTGCGGTTCGCTACACGGCACGACTGAGCGGCGTGACCCGACTGGCGTTGATGATGATGGACGTGCTGGCTCATTTGGACGAACTCAAGATTTGTGTCGCGTATGAACTGGACGGCGAGCGGATCACGCGATTTCCGGGGCATGCCGACCAGCTGCGCCGTTGCAAGCCGATCTACGAGACGATTCCGGGCTGGAAACAACCGGTCGATGACGTCCGCCGTGAAGAAGATTTCCCAGAAGGTGCGTTGGCGTATGTCCGTCGCATCGAAACCCTGGTCGGAATTCCGGTCGGCGTGTTGTCGGTCGGCCCCGATCGCGCTCAAACCATTTTCACGAAGCAATCCGACGAGTTGAATTTGCAGCCGATCGGAGCCTGAGCGATCGATGAACGCAAAGATCCCTGACTCGAAGATTTCCGACGCAACGTCTTCGGAAACCGACGACGCTCACAGCGCCGACCCGAAAGCGGCTGCCAACCGCTTGCCCGATCATGTTGCGATCATCATGGACGGCAACGGGCGCTGGGCCCAATCGCGCGGCATGCCGCGGATCGAAGGGCATCGTCGTGGCGTCGATTCGGTTCGGATGGTCAGCGAGACGTGCACCGAACTGGGAATCGAAGCGGTCACCCTGTACTGTCTTTCCAGCGAAAACTGGAAACGCCCCAAAGCCGAACTCGAATTCCTGATGCAGTTGCTCGAGCAATACCTGGTCGAGGAGCGCGAGCTGATCATGAAGCAGGGCTTGCGGCTAAAAGTGATCGGGCGACGCGATCGATTGCCCGCCAGCGTCTTGGTGGAAATGGACAAGACGATCGAGGTTTCGTCGGACAACCCGGGGACGCAATTGGTGCTGGCGATTGATTATGGCGGACGGGATGAACTGGCGATGGCGGCGCGTTCGATTTGTCGTGATGTCCAGGCCGGACTGCTGGACGTGGACACCATCGACGAAGAAACCATCACCAACAGGCTCTACACCGCGGGGTTGCCGGATGTCGATCTGATGATCCGTACCGGAGGCGAGATGCGGGTGAGTAACTTTTTGCTGTGGCAGCTCAGCTATGCCGAGCTGTGGGTCACCGAAACCTGTTGGCCCGATTTTGACCGCCAGGAGTTCGCCGCGGCGCTGGAGAGTTTCGGGTGCAGGGACCGACGCTTCGGCGGGCTTTCCGAGACACCTGTTGAATCAACCTTCGGTGAGACTTGATGCTGCGTGATCGTTTGAGAACCAGCGCGATCTTGATTGTCATCGTTCTCGGTCTCCTGTCGCTCGACTACTCGATCCGCATTCCGGATGCCGATGGCGTCTGGCTGTTGCCGCTGCTGTTGTTTTTTGCGATCGGCACGGCGTGGGAGATTGCGGGGATGTTGACCGCGGGCGGCCAACCGGTCCGTCGGTCGGTTGCGGTGGTCGGCGCGACGCTGGTCGCCTCCTCGGCGGCGATCCCGTTCTTGTGGGTGCTGGGGACGGATGACTATCCGAAAGACTGCCCCGTCGGCCGATTGGGCTGGATCGTGCTGGCCGCGGCGGCGGCGATTTTTCTGAGCCTGATCGCCGAGATGCGGGAGTATGGAAAAGACGGCGATGCCAGCCCGGGCGACGCGATCCGGCGAACCTCGGCGGCGGTTTTCGTTTCGATGTACGTCGGGGTGCCAATGGCGATGCTGATCGCACTCCGCGGCCTGCACGCCGAGACGACGGCGGGCCGTTTCGGACTCGCCGCCTTGGTGACGACGATCCTGGTCACCAAAGTGGCCGATGCGGGGGCGTATTTTTCGGGCCGGGCGTTGGGACGACACAAGTTGATCCCGCGGTTGTCACCCGGAAAAACGATCGAAGGCGCGATCGGGGGCATTTTGGCGTCGACGATGGTGGCCTATTTGTCACTCGCGTACCTGTTTCCGGCGTTACTCGATCGCCCGGCAGACACTACGACGGTGATGAACGAGACCGCCGTTAAAACTGGCTTATCCGCACTTTTGGCCCCGTCCTGGGTCGGGGCGATCATGTTGGGACCGGTGTTGGCGATCTCGGGAATGGTGGGCGACTTGGCGGAATCCCTGTTTAAACGGGACTCGGGGGTCAAGGACAGCGGCAACCTGCTGCCCGGATTGGGGGGGGTGTGGGACGTGACCGACTCGTTGCTGGCAGCCAGCGTGCCGGCATTTTTCTGCTTCGCCACGGGTGTTGGTGGCCCATAATGCGGTGTCTTCTTCTGGTGAAGTCGATACGATTGATTGATAACTTCATGATCCTGGACAGGAGTCGCTCGACCGGAACGGTTCGACGGGATCATTCCAAACTGACGGCCGAGGGGTCGGCCTAACCCGAATGACTGAAGCCACATTAACGGTCACGGCGCCCGACGAGTTGTTGCAACTTTTCGGTCCCCGAGACCAACATTTACGAAAGCTGCGGCAGTTATTCGATGTCACGATCACGCATCGAAACGGACGAGTGCGAATCGCCGGCGAAGGCGAGGGCGTCTCCGGGGCGATGCGCACCCTGGAAAAGCTGCTCCACAAGGTGCAGAAACAAGGCGCGATCGGCGGCGAAGACGTCGAGACGGCCGCGGTCGAAGAGGGCGCCAAGGTCGAGCCGGGGGCAAAACCGAAGGTGTCCGGCGGCGAAGACATTGCGATCCAGCATGCCGGCCGCAGAATTCGTCCGCGGACCGAGGGCCAGGCCAAGTATGTCGATGCGATTCGCGAGTACGACTTGACCTTCGCGACCGGGCCGGCGGGCTGCGGCAAGACGTATTTGGCGGTGGCGACCGCAGTGGAGGCACTCAAAGCGGGCCAGATCCGAAAAATCGTCCTCGTCCGCCCCGCCGTGGAAGCGGGCGAGAGCCTGGGGTTTCTGCCCGGCGACTTACGCGCGAAACTGAACCCTTATCTGCGGCCACTGCTGGACGCGCTCGGGGAAATGGTTGACTATGACCAGGCGCGTGAGTTAATGGAGCAGGAAGTCATCGAAGTGATTCCACTGGCCTACATGCGGGGGCGGACGCTCAACGATGCCTTCATCATTCTGGATGAAGCACAAAACACGACGATCGCACAAATGAAAATGTTTCTCACGCGGATGGGGGAACGCAGCAAGATGGTGGTCAGCGGTGACGCCACGCAGCTCGATTTGCCGCGTGGGGTGACGAGCGGATTGAAAGACGCCATCCGTCGACTTCATCGGATCAAGGCGATCGGCATGATTCGCTTGACCGGCGAAGACATCGTCCGACATCGATTGGTGCAACGCATCGTCGAAGCCTATGAAGAGACTGAGAATACCGGAGCTTCGACTCGTCCGCGACGCAGCAGCGTGCGGGTGATCGGAGGCGAATTGTCCGGGCGTAGCGGTGGCGAGGAAACGTTGGATCGGTAGCCCCACCCGAGGAATCGGATCCGCAGACATGAACGGCCAAACAAAGACGCGAACGCGACAGGAACGCATCGAATCGCTGGGGATTCCCAAGCCGAAGATGGTTCAGTGGTGGATCGACAGCGACAAGGCCGATTGGGCCGTCCGGATCCTGATCGGCCTGTCCGCGGCGATCGCGCTGCTGGTGGTTTGCCGGACTTGGGAACCCCGATTCGCCTATCGCACCGGCATGATCCCGGTGCGTGACATCATCGCACGGGTGAATTTTGAGGTCGAGAACCAAATCGAAACCGAAGCGCTGCGGCTGCAAAAGGTGCGTGAGGTTCCGGTTTATTATCGGAACTGGAAAGCGCCGTTGGAGCAGTTGCGGGCACGTTTGAAGAATCGCTTGTTCGTGATTTTGGATGCCCAGTCGCTCAAGGAAATGAATGAAGAGGAGCGCAAGGCGTTTGAGGAGTTTGTCGCCGTCGCTGCGGTGACGCCCGAATCGGCGACCGCCGATCAGCCATCGGCCGATCAGCAATTCAGCGCGTTGAAGGCGGTGTTCGCCAGTGATCCCGAACTGGAAAAACTGGACACCGCGATCAAGAACTTGCAGAAAGACGAGTTCGACAATGGCTTGTTGCAATCGATCAAGCACCAGCCCGAACAGGGCAGCCAACGATTCATCCGCGTCTATTCGACCGAGCCGTCCGACGCCGTGGAAGTCACCGTCGACGACGTCCAGATCGCGTTGATGAAGCCCAAGATCGAATCGATGCTGGCCGAAGAGTTTCGCTCGTTATTTGGCGGTCAGGTCGAAACCGATCAACACCGTTTGGTCGCGCAAATGGTCAGCCGTTGGATCGACAAGCGGTTGCCAGAGTATGAGACGTTGTCCTATGACGACGAGGCCAGTGGAAAGGCGCGGGCGGAGATTGCCGCCAGCGTCCCGCCGGTGATGAAGAAGTTTTATGCCGGGCAATCGGAACTCGCCGATGCGGGTGAGCCGCTCGATGGGCACGAACTCCGTTTGTTGCACATGGAGCATCTTCAATGGACCAATTACCGCGGCGCGATCGACCGAATCGCCCGGGTGGCCGCCTACGGCGGGATGATCGCAGCACTTTATTTGTTGTGCGGTTCTTACATCCTGTTTGTCGACGATCGCACGCTGGTGTTCGACCGCGTCAAACTTTCCAAGCTGTTGTTCTTGTTCGTCTGCACGATCGGAATCAGTTACTGGGTCGCCAGCGACAAGTATCGCAGCGAACTCGCCCCGCTGGTCATCGCCTCGATCATCACCGCGATCGTCTACGGTCGCGATCTGTCGTTGCTGCTGATGTCGGCGGCGATCATCAGCGTGACGTTGTTCTTGAACGAGGGGCTCAGTCATTTGGTGATGCTGGCCGCGGCGGTCACGACGTCGACGCTGTTGACCGGGCGGATCCGAACGCAAAGCCATCTGTTGTTCGTCGGGGGCGTCGCCGCGGCGGTCACGTTCCTGACGGTGGTCGGGGTGGGAATCGTCACCGGTGATACGACGACGATCCCGACGGGCGTGGAGCGTCTGGCACCGACGACCGTGAGCTTCTTGGAAGTGTTGAACGGTCTGGCGCAGGAAGGGTTGCGTGCCGGGGCGTTCATCGTGATTTCCGCGGCGGCGCTGACACCGATTTTGCCGTTGATCGAAAAAGCGTTCGGCGTCCAAACCGATCTCAGTCTGTTGAGCCTGAGCGATGCCAGTCACCCGTTGCTGCGTCGTTTGGCACAGCGTGCCCCCGGCACCTACAATCACAGCATCAACGTCGCATCGATCGCCGAAGCCGCCGCCGATGCGATCGGGGCCAACGGTTTGTTGGTCCGCGTCGGGGCGTACTTCCATGACATCGGCAAGATGTTTAAACCGGAGTACTTCATCGAGAATCAAAGCGGAGTCAATCAGCACGATTCATTGCAACCGGCGATGAGCACGTTGGTGATCATCGCGCATGTGAAGGATGGAGCGGATTTGGCGCGCAACCACCATCTGCCCCAGCCGCTGATCGATTTGATCATGCAGCACCACGGCACCACGCTGGTCGAATACTTTTTCAACGAAGCGGCCAAACGAAGTGAAGACAATCCGAACGAAAAACAGGTCAGTGACAAGGATTTCCGTTATCCTGGGCCGAAGCCCCAGACCTTGGAAGCGGCCGTGATGATGCTGGCCGATACCGTTGAAAGCGCCAGCCGTACGTTGGTGGATCCGACTCCGGCTCGGATCCAGAACCTGGTCGACCAAATCGCGCAAAAGAAAATGGCGGACGGTCAATTCGACGAGTGCGGGTTGACGTTCCAGCAATTGAATCTTGTCCGAAAGAGTTTGGTGAAGTCCCTTACCGCTATCTATCACGCACGTGTCAAATACCCGAGCCAACAACCAGCCTGAGACCGATTCGACGTCTCCGCCGGCTTCTCCCGACATCGAGGAGCCTGAGCCTTCCGGTGCGAGTCCTCGCACCGTTCCCCCAGATCAAGACGACCGCCGTGACAGCGGCGACGGAGCGTCCGACGATGCAGGCGTCGCGGTTGAAATCCTCTGGGATGCCGACGTGGCGGCCTGGCAGGATCGCCTGGGACTTGGCGACGACCGGATGACCGACGCGGTGCGAGCGGCGGCGGCGCTGCGTGGATTCCGACGCGGGCAAATCGGCGTCCGGATCACCGACGACGTGACGATTCATGAAATCAACGCCCGACACCTGTCGCACGATTACCCGACCGACGTGATCAGCTTTCCCTATTCGGACGATCCCGATCGCATCGAGGGCGAACTGGTCGCCAGCGTTGAAACCGCCCAACAGAACGCCGCGGAGGTGGGTTGGGAGATCGCCAATGAAGTGTTGCTGTATGTGATTCACGGCGTGTTGCACATCGGCGGCATGGACGATTCCGAAGCCGACGAGCGGGCGATGATGCGACGCGCCGAACGCGAGGTGCTGTCGCATCTGGGGATCCAGACACCGGCTGTGGCGGAGGCCGACCCGCATGGATAACGCATGGCCCTACCTGATGGTTTCCGCCGCCGGATTCCTGCTCAGCAGCATCGGCGGATTGGGGGCGGAATTGTTGGACTGTTTCGCGGGACGTTCGTTGGAAGCGTTTTGCCGCGTCAAGAAACGCCGGGAACGATTCAGCAGCGTGCTGGAGCATCAGGATGCGGCGATTCGCGGCAGCGAGTACTTGCGGATGATCGGAACGGTCTTGTTTCTGATCGCGGGCACCGCTGCGTTGATCATTTCCAAGCAAGGCACCGGCTCGCTGGCCTTGACCAACATGCTCGGCTCGCTGGTCGCATGGGTCGTCTTGGCGACGCTTTCGATGATGTTCGTGCATGCCTGGTTGCCGGCGGCGGTCACCCGATTCGCGTCGGCACCGGTGCTCTACCACACCTGGCCGTTTTGGCGCACATTGACGTCGGTCATGAACCCGTTTTCGATTCCCGGTGAAGTGCTCGAAGCGATCACCCGCCGACTGTCGGGGCAGGACGAAAACGAAGACGAGTCGGAAGAATTGCTCGAAGACGAAATCCGAACGATCATCGCTGCGGGGACGAACAAAGGTATTTTCGGGCCCGGCATTCGCGAGATGATTCAAAACGTGATGGACCTCAGCGACGATACCGTCGGGCACATCATGACCGTGCGTGGGGATATCGATGCGGTCGAACTGGGCGACACCTGGCCGGCGGTGATGCAACAGGTGATCGAGTCGGGGCGGACACGGTTGCCGGTCTACGACGGGACGTTGGACAAGGTCGTCGGGGTGCTGTACGTCAAAGATTTGCTGCCGGAGCTTTCCGACGGGAAAACGCCCTCTCATCCGCTCGGAAAAATCATGCGGCACGCTTGGACGGTGCCGGTGGATCGCAGCGTCGAGTCGCTGTTGAGAGAATTTTTGCATAGTCGATCCCACATGGCGATCGTGTTGGATGAATTCCAACAGACCGCCGGGGTGGTGACCATCGAGGACGCCTTGGAGGAAATCGTCGGTGAAATCGTCGACGAATCCGACGAAGACGAGGAAACGCGGTTCGAAATCATCGACGAGTCCACGGTCATCGTCAGTGGTCGCGTGATGATCGACGACCTGAACGACCGGCTGCATTGGGAACTGCCCGAGAGCGACGACTATGAAACGGTCGCCGGGTTGGTGCTGTGCAACTTGGGGGAAATCCCCGAGGCCGGGGCGACGTTCCAGATCGGAGACGCCGCCTTCGAGGTGCTTCAAGCAACCCGTCAGAAGATCGAAATGATGGAAGTGCGGTACTCCCCGGGACATCGTGTCGCGGTCTAACCGCAAGAAAACACCCGATTTGCAACGCGAAAACCCGTTGGACCGGGCGTTTCTTGCGCAAAATCCCTGTTTCAACACTCTCGGTCATTACGTTTTGATGGCCGAATTATAGAATTTGACGAAGTTTCCGAATTGGAACACTCGATACAACCCCTACAGTCCGTTGGCCGCTAAAACTTGAGGCCCAGAAACGGATTGCCGCAGCGATGGCGCGGTAAAAACCTCGGCAACGCCGCCAGATGCCCCGGCGAAGCCACCAGACGACGCGAAAGATGCAGTTCATGACGACTACAAAACATGTCAAATCCGTCTCCGGAATCACCGTGCGACTGGCCGGAGATTCGGGCGACGGGATGCAGTTATTGGGGACCCAGCTGACCAATACTAGCGCCTTGGCCGGTAATGACGTGGCCACGTTCCCGGATTTCCCGGCGGAAATCCGCGCCCCTCGGGGGACCCGAGCCGGGGTCAGCGGTTTCCAGGTCCAGTTTGCCAAAGAGGAAATCTTCACGCCCGGCGATACGCTCGATGCGTTGGTGGTGATGAATCCGGCCGCGTTGGTGACCAATATCCAGGATCTGCGCAAGGGCGGCATCCTGATCGCCAACGAAGACGGATTCACCGACAAGGATTTCAAGCTGGCCAAGGTCGATGCCAATCCGTTGGAGGCAACGGTGATCAACGACAGTTATCGGCTGATCAAGGTGCCGATGACCCAGCTGACCCGCACCGCGGTCTCCGAGCACGGGCTGAGCCCCAAAATTGCGGACCGCTGCAAGAACTTTTTTGCGATGGGCCTGGTGTACTGGCTGTTCGGCCGGTCGCTCGATCCGACGCTGCGTTTCATCGAAAACAAGTTCGGCAAAAAGCCGGATGTCGCGTCGGCCAACGTCGCGGCGCTGCGGGCCGGTTGGGCGTTCGGCGAAACCACCGAAGCGTTCGGCGAAAGCTATCAGGTCGAGGCGGCCGAGCTTTCTCCGGGGACCTATCGCAACATCATGGGAAACCAGGCCCTGGCGTGGGGATTGGTGGCGGCCAGCAAGCTCAGCAAGAAAGATTTGTTCTATGGCACCTATCCGATCACGCCGGCCAGCGACATTCTGCATGAACTGACCAAGCACAAGAATTTTGGCGTTCGCACGTTCCAAGCCGAAGACGAAATCTCCGCGATGTGCGCCACGATCGGCGCGGCGTTCGGAGGCACGATGGCGGTCACCGCCAGCAGCGGCCCCGGAATTGCGCTCAAAGCCGAGGCGATGGGGTTGGGGATGATGTTGGAATTGCCGATGGTCGTCGTCAACGTCCAACGCGGCGGTCCGAGCACCGGGTTGCCGACCAAGACCGAGCAAAGTGATTTGCTGCAAGCGATGTTCGGCCGCAACGGCGAGTCCCCGATTCCCGTGATCGCACCGCGGTCGCCGGCCGACTGCTTTGACATGGCGATCGAAGCCTGGCGGATCGCCACCGAGTGCATGGTTCCGGTCATGCTGCTCTCGGATGGCTACATCGCCAACGGCAGCGAGCCCTGGAAGATCCCGACGATTGATTCGTTGCCGCAGATCGAAATCCAGCATCCGGTCGACAGTAACGACGGTGAGCCCTTCTTGCCGTACCTCCGTGATGAAAACATGGGCCGGCCCTGGGCGATTCCCGGGACCGAAGGACTGATGCATCGCGTCGGCGGTTTGGAAAAAGAACATCAAACCGGCAACGTCAGTTACGACCCTGCCAATCACCAATTGATGACCGAAACGCGTGCCGCCAAGGTCGCCAAGATCGCCGAGCGGATCCCCGAACAAGAGGTCTATGGCGAAACCAGCGGAGACCTGTTGGTCGTGTCATGGGGCGGCACCTACGGCGCCTGCCTGACGGCGGTCCGTCGTTGCCAGGAAGCCGGGCACCGCGTCAGTCACGCCCACCTGCGGTACCTGAATCCGATGCCACGAAATCTCGGCGACCTGCTCAAGTCGTTCGATCGGGTGTTGGTACCGGAATTGAACATGGGGCAACTCCGCATGTTGTTGCGTGCCGAGCACCTGGTCGATTGCATTGGTTACAACAAGGTCCAAGGCAAACCGTTCGCCGTCAGCGAACTGATCCAGCAAATTGAATCCCTCGTGCCGGCCCCCGTCGCCGTTTAGATCGCCGCGGCCGTTTCATCGGCAAGACCGTCACCTTGCTCGACGCACCGAGCGGGGTGACCAAACGCCGAAGCATCCATTCAAACACAAAACGATTCCCCATATTTCCGCCATGTCCCTGCCTGTTCTCAAAGCCGCTGATTTCGCTTCTGACCAAGACGTTCGATGGTGCCCCGGATGTGGCGACTATTCGATTCTGGCGCAGATGAAAAAGGTTCTGCCGGAACTTGGCGTGCCTCGCGAAAAGATCGTTTTCGTCAGCGGCATCGGCTGCAGCAGCCGGTTCCCGTATTACATGAACACCTACGGGATGCACAGCATTCACGGGCGGGCGCCGACGTTCGCGACGGGGTTGAAATCGACCCGCCCCGATCTGATGGTTTGGGTGATCACCGGGGACGGCGACGCGCTGTCGATCGGCGGCAACCACTTCATTCACGTGCTGCGCCGCAACTTGGATATCAACATCGTCCTGTTCAACAACCGGATCTACGGATTGACCAAGGGCCAATACAGCCCGACCAGCACCGAAGGCCAGGTCACCAAGAGCACGCCGATGGGATCGATCGACCATCCGCTCAGCCCCTTGTCGGTCGCGTTGGCCGCCGAAGCAACCTTCGTGGCTCGGTCGTTGGACGCCCACGTCAAACATTTGGGCGAAGTCCTCAAACGTGCCTCACAGCACAAGGGGACCTCGCTGGTCGAGGTGTATCAGAACTGCAACGTGTTCAACGACGGTGCGATGGCCTATGCCCAAGAAAAGAAACAGCGTGCCGACAACGTCGTCGAACTCGAACACGGCAAGCCGCTCGTGTTTGGCAAAGACAACGAGAAAGCCATCCGTCTGGTCGGCACCCATCTGGAGATCGTCAACCGCAGCGAGGTGCCCGATGATGACCTGCTGATCCACGACGAAAAAGATCCCAACCCGTCGATTCAAATGATGTTGGCGAGAATGCGTTATCCTGAAATGCCCGAGCCGATCGGTATTTTGCGCGACGTCGACAATGTCTCGACCTACGACGAACAGATCAATGATCAAGTCGACCTCGCCAAAGAGACCCGCGGCGAAGGTGATTTAGAAAAACTATTCCACGCCGGGGACACCTGGGTCGTGGGCTAAAACGTTTACAGATGATGCCATCATTCAACGGTTGTTCCAGGGAGGAATGAACATGCCACGTGGAAAGACTTACCCAGACGCGACGAAAGCGATCGGCGATACCCCGATGATCCAAGTGAATCGCTTGGTGCCCGAGGGCGGCGCCAGCGTGTTCGCAAAGTGCGAATTCTTTCAGCCGCTCAACAGCGTCAAGGATCGGATCGGCGTTGCGATGATCGAAGCCGGCGAAAAAGACGGCACGATCACCGCGGCCACCCATGTGATCGAACCGACCAGCGGCAACACCGGCATCGCGCTGGCGTTCGTCTGCGCGGCGAAGGGGTACAAACTGACGTTGACGATGCCCGAGTCGATGTCGGTCGAACGCCGTGCGTTGCTCCGCGCGATGGGAGCCAACCTGGTGCTGACGCCCGCCGGAGATGGGATGAAGGGGGCGATCAACAAAGCCGCCGAATTGGTTTCCCAAGACGAAACCGCCTTCATGCCCCAACAGTTCGAAAATCCCGCCAACCCGGCGATCCACGAAGCGACCACGGGGCCGGAGATCTGGGAAGACAGCGGACACCAGATCGACGCGATCGTGGCCGGCGTCGGCACCGGCGGAACGATCACCGGTGTCGCCCGCTACTTGAAACAGAAAAACCCCGACTTCAAAGCGATCGCCGTCGAACCGGTGCATTCGCCGGTCATCAGCGGCGGCTCGCCCGGAAAGCACCGGATCCAAGGCATCGGTGCCGGGTTCATCCCGAAAAATCTGGACACCAGCATCATCGATGATGTGGTCCAGGTCGACGACGAAGACGCGTTCGCCTGGGGACGACGACTGGCCAAAGAAGAAGGCATCGTCGGTGGAATCAGCAGCGGGGCCAACATGTGGGCCGCTGCCCAAGTCGCCGCACGCCCGGAAATGAAAGGCAAGCGGATCGTGACGATCATGTGCAGCTTGGGAGAACGCTACTTGAGCACTCCGCTGTTCGGCGACCTGGGCTTGTAGGACTCTGTTTGTAGGATTCTGTTTGTAGGATCTCAGCCTGTCTTTTCAACATCGACAGGCTGGAAGCCTATCCCACTTCGTTTCCGTGCGTTGCTGAGCTGGGCCGGACGGGCCCGGCTGCTCACGCGGTCCCGGACAATCCCGGCCGTGATTCGATTCCATCAAGACGCCATCACGCCACCGCCCGTCGACGGCCCGGAAACGCCCACGATCGGCTGTGAGCCGTCTTTTTCTCACCCTGCTTGGCGATCGGCGATCCTTTGGACTCGTCGAAGGCGGCTTGATGCGGTAAGAATCACCCCTCGGCGACCCTCTTTGTCGCCGTTTTTTCATTGTGGCAGAAGAGCGATTGCAGGCGATCATGGCAAAGGGTTTGTTCACTCAAGGGATGTGCGTGTTGCTGCGAAGCCCCGTCGGGATGGCTGAGCTGCAGGACAAGCTCTCGTCGTTTGACATGATTGGTGTCCAGGAATCGGCCATGGATGGTGCGTCTCCGGAAACCCTGGTGATGAGTTTTCGGCCCGAGGTGGGGGGCCACCTGTTGGTCACGCCCTCGACGGAAAGGTGGCCTGATCAGATGGGAGATCCGGACACCTCTCCCGACGTCTTCGTCGCCTGGTCGCTGGGACAATTCGGGCCGCTGGCGTTCCCGGGATGTTTGGAGCGGGCTGCGGAACAGTCCTGGGGCTGGGAAGATGGCGAAGACGTTCCCCAACAACACACCTCCCACATTCGTCTGCTGATCAGCTACGTGTTGGGGGCCGACGAATCGGAATCGGAGGAAGATGACTCCGACGACGTGGTGCTGATCCCGGATGACTACGATCCGATCGCAGAACTCCGTTTCTTGACCAAGGCCGTTTCGGCGCTGCTGGAACTGCCCCAGGCGATCTGCTATTTCAATCCGGGCGGCGAAGTCCTGCGGGATCAAAATGGGCTGCGACAAGGACTCAATTACGCCTGGAACTACGAATTGCCGCCCCTGGACATGTGGACCAACGTGCGACTGTTTCGCGTCGATGAATCCTGGGCCTTGATGGACACGGTCGGCATGGGGCAACTGGATATGCCCGATATGGAAGCCGTCTATGACACCGATCGCTACGAACCGGCCGAAGTCGAGCGGTTCTTACGCAATGCGTCGCTGTATCTGATGAGCACCGACGAGGAATTCGAAGACGGGGACGTCGCCGATGGGCCCGGTGACCTCAGCTGGAACGCCATCGAATGCGAAGAAAGTCTTTCGGATCCGCCGCGGGAAACGATTCGCTGGTTCCCCGACGACGGCTCTGATCCGCCCGAGGCGCTGATGCGGCGAACCGGGGACGATGAAGACGATCCGTATGACGAGGAGCCGGAAGATCTGGATGACGAGGCGTTTGAGCTTTAGCTCAGATCCGGACCGGTGAAACTTTCGCTTTGCGCGCCGAATCGGCCCCCAGATCCACAAACCAATCTTGGGCTGTACCGCGCCAGATTGCTAGACTCGGCGATCCAGTTCGCCTAGCCGTCTTGCTATCAAAGCTCCGCGATGACGCTGTCGGGCCAATGCCCAGCCTGCCGTACGACGCTCGCTTTCACCGAAGCGTCGCTCGTCGCTGCGCTTCCCGATGGGAATGCACTGTCTCCCGATGCGAATGCACTGCCGCCGGGAACGCCAACCCTGCGTTGTCAGTGCGACGCGACGTTGATCGCCACGGACCTGTCGTCGGTCACAGAGATTGCGACCGAGTGTGTCGAGTGTGGCAGCAAATACGTCGTCGATCGATCGGGCGCCGGTGTCGAATTGCCCTGCCGGTGCGGGGCCATCGTCAAAGTCCCGACGGCAATCCTCACGGAAGTCTCCGTGGGGCAGAGCGAGAGTCCAGTTCCCCCCGAACCATCGAACGTTGATTCCGCCCCACGTGTCGACGAGCCCCCCCGAACCGCAGTCCCGCTGCCGATCGTGGCGTTTCCCGATCTGTACCAGCTGCAGCTTCCGGAGGTCGACGCGTCCGAACCGATTGATGCGGAACCCGCTTCGCTACCGCAATCCGCCGAAGCGTGTGCGATCGAATTGCCGATCGTGGCGTTTCCCGATCTGTATCAGCTGCAGGCTCCGGAGATCGATGCGTCCGTACAGATCGATGCGGAAGCCGCTTCGTTACCGGAATCCGCCGAAGCGTGTGCGATCGAATTGCCGATCGTGGCGTTTCCCGATCTGTACCAGCTGCAGGCTCCGGAGATCGACGCGTTCGAACAGATCGATGCGGATGCCGCTACGCTTCCGAAATCCGCCGAAGCGAGTGCCATCGAGTTACCGATCGTGGCGTTTCCCGATCTGTATCGGCTGCAGGCTCCGGAGATCGATGCGTCCGTACAGATCGATGCGGAAGCCGCTTCGTTACCGCAATCCGCCGAAGCGTGTGCGATCGAATTGCCGATCGTGGCGTTTCCCGATCTGTATCAGCTGCAGGCTCCGGAGATCGATGCGTCCGTACAGATCGATGCGGAAGCCGCTTCGTTACCGCAATCCGCCGAAGCGTGTGCGATCGAATTGCCGATCGTGGCGTTTCCCGATCTGTATCAGCTGCAGGCTCCGGAGATCAATGCGTCCGTACAGATCGATGCGGAAGCCGCTTCGCTACCGCAATCCGCCGAAGCGAGTGCCATCGAGTTACCGATCGTGGCGTTTCCTGATCTGTACCAGCTGCAGGCTCCGGCGGTCGATGCGTCCGAAGCGATCGATGCGGATCCCGCTTCGCTACCGAAATCCGCCGAAGCGTGTGCGATCGCATTGCCGATCGTGGCGTTTCCCGATCTGTACCAGCTGCAGCTTCCGGAGGTCGATGCGTCCAAACAGATCGATCCGGAAGCCGCTTCGATAGCGGAATCCGCCGAAGCGTGTGCGATCAAATTGCCGATCGTGGCGTTTCCTGATCTGTACCAGCTGCAGGCTCCGGCGGTCGATGCAGGACTGGTCCGTTCAACCGAAGACGAAGAGCCGGAAATGCAGCTGTCTGATGAGACGCAGGATCGGGAACCGCAGGTGGGAGCGGCGACGCCAGAGTCAGCAACAGAGTCAGCGCCAGAGTCAGCGCCAGAGTCAGCGCCAGAGTCAGCGCCAGAGTCAGCGCCAGAGTCAGCGCCAGAGTCAGCGCCAGAGTCAGCAACAGAGTCAGCCATGGTGTCCTGTCCCGGTTGCAAGCGGGAATATTCCGTCACGCGAGCGGACATGGGGCAAACGGCAGAATGCAACTGTGGTTTCGTGTTTGTGATGCAAGAGCATGTCGATGCGTTGGATTCGGCGTTTTGCACCGACCTGATGCCTTTCCAACCCTTGGCGATTGATCGCACCGGGACTCGTGTGGCGGTCAGTGACGTCACGATGGCCGAGCCTACCGAGCAGCGGTCGCGCGGGAGACAGCCTGATGCGGCCATAATCGAGGGCCGGCACCGCCAGTCCAACTTCGCGGGGAATTTCGTCATGGTTGCGATCGGATTCCTGTTGATGACGACGGCCATCGGATTCGTCTACCGCGATCGCTTGGGGATCCGACGCCTGGCCTCGGTCAACGTCGCCCAGCCCTCCAAACGCGGCGGTCCGATACCGATCCCACCGGCCGGCCCCCCGGCTTCCACAACGAACGAGTCCCCCGGGGACAGACCCCAGGCGACCGGGGACAGACCCCAGGCGACCGGGGACAGACCCCAGGCGACCGGGGACAGACCCCAGGCGACCGGGGACAGACCCCAGGCGACCGGGGACAGACCCCAGGTGATCGGGGACAGACCCCAGGTGACCGGGGACAGACCCCAGGTGACCGGGGACAGACCCCAGGTGACCGGGGACAGACCCCAGGTGACCGGGGACAGACCCCAGGTGACCGGGGACAGACCCCAGGTGACCGGGGACAGACCCCAGGTGACCCAGGTGATCGGGGACAGACCCCAGGTGACCGGGGACAGACCCCAGGTGATCGGGGACAGACCCCAGGCGACCGGGGACAGACCCCAGGTGATCGGGGACGGAGCAGCTGGCGCTGTGCAGGATGCGTTGTCGCCGAAGGTGAACTCGGCCGAACGGATGCGACAGCCGTCGTTGAAGCTCTCTGAATTCCTGCGATCCGTCTATTTGCAAGCACGGCAACTCGATTCCGACGAGACGCTCGGCAAGGAGGCATTGTTCCACTTCAGCGAAACGGTGAACCAGTTGGACGCAACAGGTGTTCAGTTCTCGGTTGACGACCTGTTTTGGCTGGCCGAAACCTGGGAAGGGTTCGGCAAACGCGCCTCCAACGGTGACCTCGAATCAAAGTGTTATTGGCAGGCCGCGGGAGCGTTCGCAGTGGCGCAGACACTACCGACCATCAGTCCGCACGATCGAATGACCGCCGATCGCCGACAACGCGAGCTGTCTGAAAAATCCCGTCGAGTGCTGCGTTTGGCGGCCCAGCCGAACGACACGCCGGCACCGACGAGCAGACCTCGCAGTCTGTAGGTGTCGGAACCGATCCCTGCGGCTCACGTCAACAAGCTTCTCGGCATGCGTCTCTGATTCACGAAGCGTTTCGCCGACCATTTCCGCTCGAATGGCTTGTGAACGCCGCTGATGAAAAATCCTTTCTCGATGGGCTCGTCAGGCGAGATTTCGCCGCCGAACACGTGCGGCTTCGTGGTATAAAAGGGGCTCTCCAAACCTCCTCTTCTGTTTTATTCCTGCGATGCCGATTCCCGATCCCGCGGACCTGAATGCGTTGTACCAAGAGTGGCTGGAAATTCCGGCGGACCGATTGCCTCCGAATCACTATGCCCTGTTGGGCCTCTACGACTTCGAGTCCGACGAGACGTTGATCGAATCGGCAGCGAAGTCGCGGAGTGCCTATCTGCATCAGATCGCGGCCGGTCCGCGGCGAAAGATCGTCCAGGAAATGCTGGGCCAGGTGGCGATTGCCCGGCGCACGTTGCTGAGCGGCGAATCACGATCGGCGTATGACGAATCCTTGCGATCGGGCGCCGCGACCAACGCGACACCCGGGGCTTCGACGCCGGTCGCGATCGAACCAGCCGCTGCGGTCGCATCCGAATCGTCGCAGCGCCGCGAGTCGACGGTGCCGCGGCCACGGACAAAGGCGAGCGACTGGAAATACCACGGGATCAGTGCGGCGGTCTTGTTGACGGTTGTGGCAATCGTTTTTTGGGTCAATCGAAATCCCGGCGGCAGGCGTGCGGCCGAAGCGCGTCCGTCGCAACGGGAGTCACCGGTCCGTGAATCCTCGTTGACCACGACCGCCACGAACGATGTCGCCGATCAGGACCAGAAGTCGGGTTCCGGCGGGCGAGAGGGGACGGCGAGGCGGACGAGAAAGGCGAGCCAACAAGCCACGCGTTCTGGTGTGTCGGTCCCCAGGAGCCGATCTCCGATTGCGAAACGACGAGAGACGGGCAGCGGGCTCGGGGCGGGCCTCGGTGACAAGTTTGGCGAAGTGCTTTCGGACATCGCCAAGCAACCGGAGGAACGCGCGATGCCGTCCGAAGCAACGCCGCGCAGTCCCGGAGAATTTCGGCCGCTGGGCGGTTTGTCGATCGGGCCTGGAAAGAAACTCACCGAGTCCTCCGAGGCGCTCATGTCGCTTCAGGGACTCAGCCCAGTCGACGCGTTCCCGGCACAGTTGGCCGATCGCTTCGAATCGGAGCAGGGTTTTGACTGGTTCGAAACGACCGACGGAGAACTCCGTTTGAAGTCGATCAAGGGTCCGCAGTCCTACCAGCTGTCCGACAAGCAATTCAAGCTGACCGCCGGGTCGGCGCTGGCACTCACCTCCTCGCTATCGGCAGGGATGCCGGGGGGAACACAGGTCGGTTTCGAAGTCGACGGGATTCGGATCGGGCTGCGATCGGTCAAGCAAGGCGTTGAAGTGTTCGCCCGCGACCGTGGCGAGGCGTCTCGCCGCGATCCGGTGGACAAACTCACGACGTCCGACACAACCACAACGCTATCGGTTTGGCGAGATGCCAAGCAGCCCGATACGCTGCAGTGGTTTGTCGACTCGGGCGACCGGATTCAGACGGGAACGATCGGGGTGACGTCGATCGGCGAATCGCCCACGGTCGGCATCTTTGTGTCGGTCTCCAAGACGGCTGCGAAACGTCCGCTGACGTTGAGCGGTTTGAAAACCCGTTCGGGTCAGCCCTAGAACGCCATGTTTGCGGCACGCCGCGACGATGAAGATCGTGATGGCTATTGCACCAGATACATCATCAATGCTTGCCATTCGATCCACTGCGAAGCGACGCATTGGTCGACCGCTTCGTCGGATCCGCCGGCGAGAGCTTGCTGACACTGATCGACAAACTCGAACGGGTCGGCGTAGTGACCGTCGGTTTCGGTGTTGATTTGATCGAACACGCAATGCGAGCCGACTCGGCGGAACCAGTATTTCGAATTGCCGAAATCGCCCTCACGCCGATGCATGATGCCGTGCAGGAAACTGCCTTCGGGGCTACCGAGGTCTTGGCTGATCGAATGGCTACGGTGAATGTCACCGGCGACGAGCCACAATCCGCTCATCACTTCCATCTGACGCGCGGCGGGGACATCGATCAAATGATCGCCGATTCCACCGGACAATAGCGTCAACAGGGGTTTCTGCAGCGTACCATCCCCGAGCGGGGGCAGCGGTGCGGCCTGGATCGCGGATTGAAGTTCGGTTGAGAAGGACTGACTGAGCGATTGAGCAAAATCGGTAAATTCGGGCATCTGGCGTTGTTCTCCATCAGAAGCGGACAAACCTGGGGTGAAGACTACCGACAATGTTTTCGGGGTGCTAGACTGCCGGATCGACCCCATTCACTTTTCCCCACGTCGATTGTTTCGATGAGCAACGAACCACAGCCTGTGACGGACGAACCTGCCACCGACATTGCCTCCACGCCGGCCGAACCGGCGGCGCCACCCGCAGCTTCGGCGCCGGCTGAATCGCCCGCCGAGGCCACCGCGCCCGCCGAAGCAACCGCACCCGCCGAAGCGACCGCACCCGCCGAGGCGACCGCACCCGCCGAGGCGACCGCACCCACCGAGGCAGGCCAACCGGCCCGCGGCGGTTCGGGACCGCTCGCCTCCCGGGGCTTGGGGATCGCCAAGCCGGCCTCTCCGAGCGTGTCGACCGAGCAACTCGAAGCGGTGGAAAAGAAAGCCGGCAAACCGAACAAGAAGAAAAAGCCGCCTCGACCGCGGATCACGGGTGACAAAGAAACGCCCGCCGCCGCGGCTCCGGCGTCCCAGAAACCGCAGCGTGTCGCCGTACCCTCCTTGCGTGCCGGCCTGAGCGACGACCTGCAGGCGGAACTGGACGCAGAGCTGGCCGCTGCGGACATCGAATCGATGTTGAGTGGTTCGGCGGGCATGTCGGATCGCAAAGAAGCCTTGGCCGAGGGCACACGGATCTCGGGACAGGTGCTGAAGATCCACCAAGACAGCGTGTACATCGCGCTGGGCGGCCCCGACGAGGGGGTGATTCCGTTTGAGCAATTTAAAGACGTCGAACCGGCCGTGGGCAGTGCCGTGGAAGTCATGGTGCGTGGATTCAACCGCGACGATGGCTTGTACATGTGCTCGTTGCCGGGATCGACGATCGACGTCGCCGACTGGAGCGATTTGGAAGAGGGCTCGGTCGTGGAAGCCGTCGTGACCGGTCACAACACCGGTGGCTTGGAGTGCAAGGTCGGGGGCGTTCGTGGTTTCATGCCGATCAGCCAGATCGCCGAATACCGCGTGGAAGACGCCAGCGAATTCGTCGACCAGAAATTTGTGTGTCTGGTCACCGAGGCCAATGAGCGTCGCGGTAATTTGGTGCTCAGCCGTCGGGCGATCTTGGAACGCGAACGCGAACAAAAACGCGCCGAGCAACTCGCCGAAATCGAACCCGGCGATGTGATGGAAGGCGTGGTTCGCAGCGTCAAGGATTTCGGCGCCTTTGTCGATCTCGGCGCACTCGACGGGTTGATCCACGTCAGCAAGCTCAGCTGGGATCGCGTCAAGCATCCCAGTGAGGTGTTGGAAGTCGGCCAAAAGGTGAAGGTCAAACTGGAATCGGTCAACAAGGAAACCGGTAAGATCTCGCTGTCCTATCGCGACCTGTTGGAAAATCCTTGGGACACCGCCGAAGCGGAATTCGCGATCGGCAGCGTTCACAAGGGCACGGTTTCGCGGATCGCGTCGTTCGGCTGTTTCGTCCGCTTGACGGCCGGCGTCGAAGGCTTGGTGCACGTCAGCGAACTCGCGCACCATCGAGTTTCCAAAGTCGATGCGTTTGTCAGCGAAGGCCAAGAAGTCGACGTGAAGATCCTGTCGTTCGACCGCGACAGCCAAAAGATCGGGTTGTCGATCAAAGCGGCACAACAGATCGCCGAGGATTCCAAACCGAAGCAAGAAGAGGTCGAGGAACCCCAACGCGAAGTGGCCGTTAAACCCACTCACGAAGGGCCGCTCAAGGGCGGGAACAACCGTGACACCGGCGGCGAACGATTCGGTCTTCGCTGGTAAAGCGCAAGACCGCTAGTGCTTTGTCAGCTTTCAATTTTCGAGCCTGCGTTTGTCGAGCGGAAAAGGGGTCAGGCACCAAAAACCCAATGGCCCGCAGGGTGCTTCGCATTTTTGGTACCTGACCCCTTTTCCGCGGTACCCTAAGAATAAAAGTTGACGAAGCACTAGCCGATGGTTCGGTTGCGACAAACGCCTGGAAGCGCCCCCCCCCGTCCAGCAGGCGGCTTCTCGTTCGCGCCGGGATCTCCAATCCGTTACAATCATGCCGTGGCAATCGACGGGCAATTGCCGATGCGTTACCTCGGCTGGGAGTGATTGGTGAAGGCATCCTCTTCTCGTCGGCGCGTCCCGGCGCGACGACTGGTGTCGCGACTGCTGGGAATGGAAACCGAGTATGCGACGCTGATTTTGAACCAGCCCCAGCGGATCACGGCGGATCTGCCGAGTTCCACAGAGATCTACACCCAGATCTGCGCGGCGATCGGTCGCAATCAGCCCACCGTCCCCGGTGTCTTTGATCGAGACCAGATGTTTCTGGCCAGCGGTGGTGCGGTGACGTTTGAAACGCATCCTTCACTGCACGCACTGCCAGGTGGCTTGATCGAAATCGCGACACCGGAAGTGACCAGCCCGGATGAATTGCTCGCTTGCCAATGCTCCATTGATGAACTGGTTGCCGGCGCAGCGGAAGAGGCGGCCGGGCAATGGGACGTGCGGATTTTGAAGAACAGCACCGACGCGTTGGGTCACGTTTACGGTTGCCAAGAGAACTATGAAGCGGTCGTGGCCAGCGGCGTTTGGCTTTGCGTTTACCGCTTCTGCATCGCGTTGTTGTGGATGCTTCAACTGATCAGCGTGGTGATCTCGTTGCCGGTGCTTGCGTGCGCGTTTGCGTTTATCTTCCTGATTCGGTTTCGACGGAAACCAACGCTCGATGCAGACGAACCGTCGGCCGCCCCGGATGCATCGGGAAACGCTCCATCGGCCGCCATCCTGTTTGAAACATTGCCGACTTGGGCCAAGGCGATGTTCATGGGGTTACTCCGCGGCATCCATCTGCCGACCGTGATCGTGTTGCGGTTTGTCGTCCGCCACGTTGCGTTTCGAAGGCAGCGAAAGTACTTGACCGCACTGCTGGTTTCCCGCGTCGCACTCTGCGGCGCCGGAGATTTGGATGAAGACGGATGTTATCGGCTGAGTCCCAAAGCGATGGCAATCGATGTGGTTGCAGACATGGGCGGTTATCGCGGTGAACGACCGATTTATGTTTACGGCCATTGGCTGGCACAATTTTGCGAGCGATCGTTTCTGTCATTGGGATCGACCAAGGCGATGTTCGCCCGGCGGCAACGATTTCAGATCGGATTATCCGATTCCAATCTTTCCGAGTTGGCCGAGTACGTGAAATTCGGTTCGGTCTCGTTGGTGTTGGACATGATTGAATCCGGAGCGACGAACGAGTTTGTCACGATTTCGCGTCCGATCACTGCCTTGCACGACATCGCCTCGGACTGGAATCTGGTGCGTCGTGTGATGACCAGTCGCGGTCGGTTGAGCGCCCTGGAAATTCAACGCCGATATCTCAAAGCCGCAAAACGGTTTGTCGACGAGACCCCGATTCGCGATCGGGGCGAAGCCGCGTTGGTCATCGAGCGTTGGTCGGATCTGGTCAACGTCGTTTCCGCATTTCGGCGTGACTCGCGGAACGTGACGCCGGCGCTGGGCCGAGTGGATTGGTTGAGCAAACGATGGATGATTGATCAACTAGGGCAAGGGGCTCAGTGGCTGGAGAGAAAGAAGACCGACTTGCGGTACCACGAGTTGTCGCCGGACGGCTATTTCCAAAAGCTCGCCGCGACCAATCCATCGCTGGCGTTGATCGCGTTGGAACGCATCGAGCGACGACGCCGCTCGCCGCCGGCAGATTCACCGGCGGCCAAACGCGGCTGGTTGATTCGCGAGTTTGCCGACAGCGGCGACACCGTCACCGCCGAATGGAGCTACGCGATGCTGCGGGCGGGCGGCGAAACGAAGCGAATCGATTTCAACGCCTGACGCCTTCTCGGCGGGGATCAGCCGACGGTCGAGAAATCTCGCGACTTGCGGCCGAGAAGCTTGTTGGCTTCATCATCGCCGACGAACACTTCTTGCTTGGGATCCCAAGTCAGCTCGCGACCGGTCATCAAGGCGATGTTGCACAGGTGACAGGAGGTCATCGTGCGGTGATGGGACCAGACGTCCGAGATCGGTTTGCCGCGATCGCCGATGCACTCAAAGAAGTTACCCATGTGGCTGCCGGGCGTCTTGCCGTTGCACAGTTCGACGATGTAGTCATTCAGCTCGGCTTTGTCGCTGTCGGTCAAGTTGTCGACGGGCGAACCTTGCAGTTTTCCACGGTTGACGAAGATCCGTCCCTTGTCGCCTTCGAACAGGATCCCATTGGGAAAATCAACGTTTTCACCGTCACGTTTGTAGTGGTCGTTTACGCTGATCAGCGAGCCGTTGTCGTACTTCAAATCGATGCTGAATTTGGTCGCGGTGTTGTACGCGTTGGGCAACGCGATGTCGCCATCCAGGAAAGCGGCCCAATCCAAATCGCTGGGAACCGATTCGGGGAATTGGCCGGTCCCTTTGATTCGCGTCGGTCCGTCTTCTCCCGGCGCCAGAGCCCACTGCGCGATGTCGATGTGGTGGGCGCCCCAGTCGGTCATCTTGCCGCCGGAGTACTCGAAGTACCACCGGAACATCCGTCGTCGCTCTTCGCAGTACTCCGCGTCCGGTGCCGGCCCGACCCACAGGTTCCAGTCCAAATCGTCGGGGGCGTCGGTGGATTCGAACGGGCCGTCCCCCGGAGCACCGCCGATGGCGACATAGGCGTTGACGTTGTCGCCGAGTCGTCCGGTGTGCACCATGGCGATCGCCATCAAGAACAGGTTCTTGTTGCTGCGTTGTTGTGTCCCGACCTGAAACACGCGACCGGTTTCTTCAACGACCGCGCGAATCTGTTTGCCTTCGTCGATCGTCAACGTGAGCGGTTTTTCACAGTACACGTCTGCGCCGCTGCGGAGTGCCGCAATCGCGATCGGGACGTGCCAATGGTCGGGCGTCCCGATGGTCACGACTTGGGGCTTTTCCTTTTCCAGCATCTCGCGATAGTCGCGGTACTTGGCCAGTTTGCCGCCGAACGCTTGATTGAATTCTTCGGTGTGGCGATCATCGACGTCACAGACCGCGATCATCTCGGCGAACTTCGCCGCCTGGCGGGCAATCTGACCGCCTCGATTGTAGCGTCCCCGCGAACCGCCGACGCCGATCGATGCCAGACGCAACTTGGAGGAACTGTCTTGGGCGACCACCGGTGCTTCGAAGGGCAGCCCGGCAACCGTTGCGGCGGCGGCCGAACCAGCGGCGGCGGTTTGGATGAATTGACGACGGTTCGTTGACATGTCAGAAATCCGTTGGGAACAAGGAGGGGGGGTGGAAGGGAAATGGATCGGAAGCCCAATAGAATAGTCGATCCCCAACGCGCCGGGGGCGGCGGAGGCTGGCAGGATGTTCCTCAATCCGCGCGAGGATGTTAGCCCAATGCCACTTACTTTGACGCCAAGCGGGGTGTTTTTTTGTTAGCGGCAGGGCGCGAGCCCTCCGGTTTTCCGGGTGTTTTTGAAGCGCGACCGGAGGGCTCGCGGGCTGTCGGTTTTGTGAGCCGCGACGCGTAAGCGGCCGGGCACTCCAACGTTGCCCGAGGCCTTACGGCCAACGGCTCACCATTAACGCAGCAGACCCCGACTAAATCGACAGCCCGCTCGCGCCCTGCCGCTAAAAAATTGCGTCACAGCGTTGCGTCTGGCCCCTTGCTGACGCATGCGGGCTTCGACTCAACGGGCCGTCACCGGCTGGGGTGGGCGGATGAACCAGGCCGCGATCGCCAGCGGCATCATGGCCGCCGCGAAGCAGAGAATCGCTTGGTCATAGCTGCCCGTGGCATCGTTGACCCAACCCATGATCAACGGACCGCAACCACTGCCGGCGACGGTGCCACACCAAACCGCTCCACGAATGCTGCCCAAGTGTTGGCGACCATAATAACGCACCCAGGCAACACCACTGACCGAGATCAGCATCCCTTGACCGCCGCCGAACAGACCCGCAAATACCTGGGCGCCACGCACCGAAGGATCCAGATACAGCCAGATCAACGAACCGGCGACCATTGCGGTGCCCAGCCCGAGCAATCGGTTCAGTTTCAAAAAATCCGCCAGCACGCCTCCGCCCAGTTGCATCGCCAGCATCGTCATGCCGAGGATTTTGAACAATCCGCTGGCGGTGTCCGACGGCATCTCGCGCTGCTCGCACAGTGTGAACAAATAAAACAAAACACCGGTACCGGCCATCGCCCAAATCACGTTGGACAGGCCGAGAATGTGGTACGACCCCGTCCGCGCCGCCTGAGCCAGGCTGAGCGACTCGGGGTCCTCTTCAATCTCCGCTTCGGTTTCCAGCTCGACTTCCATTGAATCAGACGTCTCGGTGGCGTGCCCGAGTGACAAGCGGCCGGCATGTCCATCGACGAACTGCCCGAGGTCTTCCGGCCGATTGCGATAGAGCAACAGGACCAGCGGTAGCAGCGTCAGGACGAGCACGGCCGCCAGCGACTGATACGTCGACCGCCATCCGATCGCTTCGATGGCACTCGCAAGCCAATCGGGAACCCACGCAAACGCGACCGCCGAACCGATGCTGAGCACCGCCGAGACGCGTCCGATGCGGTTGCGAAACCACATCGCCGTCGTGTTGCCGGACAACAGTGTCAGCGAGCCTTGACCGAGAAAACGCAGCAAAAAGAACGCGGCCAGCAAACCATAAAACCCGCTGACGCTGGACGCGAACAGGCAAGCCAGCGCCAGGCCGACGATGACGATCGACGCGACGCGTTTCAGTCCGTGGCGATCGGCCGCGGGGCCGACAAACGTCAACGGAACGGCCGCAAACAGTGTGCCCAACATGTACGCCAAACCGAGCCGGCTTTGCGTCAAGTCCAAACTGGCCAGCAGCGACGGGGTGAAAGCGCTGACCGCAAACGTCTGCCCCGGGCTGGTCCCCAGCTGCATCAACATCGCGATCGGCAGCATCAAATAGCCATAAAAAAATGGCAAGCGTCGCGCGAGTCGGTCGGAAAGAGAATTCATAGAAAGGCTTCACGATGGAACATCTTGAATGCCATGATCAGCCGTGGGGTAAGCATCTTGCTCGCCATCCCCCGTGGGGTAAGCATCTTGCTTGCCATCCCCAGCCGCCGCGCATTCGCAATGCCGGAAGCTTACGCCACTTTGCCGCGGTGGCAAAGCACTCGTTCAGGCCGTCCGCCGGATCACCTGTTCGGCTGCGACCGTGGCCAGGGCCTTGAGCGTCAGCTGCGGATTGATTTCACAACCTGCCGGAAAGAGGGACGCATCGGCGACGGCCAGGTTCGCAACTTGCCGGCCACCATCCGTTTTGACAAGGAAGGATTGCGGATCGACCACGTCTCCGATCGACGCGCCACCTTGGCCGTGTGTGGTCAACAGATTGATGAACGCCGGACCGCGTCGTCGGATCTCGCTGATGGCCCAATCCAAATCGTTCATGTCACGAATCCGCAACGGGCGTCCGCCCCGCAGCATCATCGCCTTGGTCGGCAGATGCAACGTGACTCCGTCATCGGGCGTGGCGGCGGCGAAATAGATCCTTGCGATTCGCCGGATGCCCAGCAACAGAATTTCAAATTCGTCACAGTCCAGCGACAGGTTGATGTTCCCGCAGGCGTCGATCGAATTGCACGGTCTGACTTGAGTCGGCACGACGATGCCGGCCATCGAAAGGTGATTGAACCGGCGCATCGTGCAAGCGAATTCCTGGAACCATCCGGTCAATGCCAGCGCGACGGTGCCGGGAAAATGGAACCAGTTTTCCAGCGTCGGCTCTTCCACGATCCGGCCGTCTCGTTCGACCATCCGCCGGTCCACCAGGAAACACTGCGTGACACCGGGTTCGGGGCGTTCGGAGTCGGACGGCCAAATCGGTTTGTCAAACATCGCATACACCGCCGTGCCGACGTTTGCGGTGAATCGTTGTCCGAGGTGTCGGTTCCGATAGCCGGCGGATTTCAAACCCTGGGCGATCAACTTGGTCGTCGGGCCGATTCCGGCGGCAACGACGTATTGGTCTGCGGTGACCGTCGCGCGGGTGCGACAGCCGTCGTGTTCAACACGCGTGACATCGACGCCCGTGACAACGGGTTGGCCGGTGTCATCGGCCTGGACACGAATCTGTGTCGCTTCGGTCCGATAAGAAACCCGCGCGGGCTCGGGGTTGTGCATCGCTTGGACGAGGAAACTATTGGCGCCACCCGGAGCGTACGGATGCAGCCCGCCGATGTGATCGCCGAAGCTATCGACCGAGTTGTCGCTTCCACATCCCAAACATTGCGTGCGCATGGCGACCGGCAACGGCTGAACTTCTTCACCGATCGCTCGGCAGCCTTCGGCGAAGCGCATGCTGCGGTCGCTGATTTGCGATTCGGTGACCTCCGTGTTGACGCCGAGTTCCTGGTTGATGCCCTCCATCAGCTGCGCGAGCTGATCGTAGCCGAGTCCCTCTGGTTGTCGCCCGGCCCACTTCGTTTCGTAGATCTCCCGCGAAATCGGCAGGTGAATGGCGTTGTTCACGTACGGCCCGCCGCCGAAGACCTTGGCCTGGCAGACGTTGATGGTTTGTCGTGGCGGGATTTTTTTTCGCAGGTGGGGCAGAACCAATTCCATTTTGGAATCGACATTGCCAAGCCCGCCACTGATCTGGCCGCCGGCGTCTTTGTAGAGTCGGGCGAGCACTTCATCACTTCGCGGCGGTGCCAACCGCACGTTTCCGTCAGAGTCGCGAACGCGTTGAACCAGCGCATCGGGGCTGACGAAATCCCCGCAATCCAAAATCAAGACCTTTCGGCCTTGCGCCGTCAATCGTGTGGCCGCGGTCGCGCCGCCGGCGCCGCTGCCGATGATGACGACATCGTAGTGCCGGCCCAGGTCGGCCAACGGGGGCGCAGGCAATGAGACCAGATTCGAAACGCTTTCGCATTTTTTGCTCCAGCCCAATCCGATCAGCCGGCGGCCGGGACCGCGTGAGTGAATCACCAATCGCCCCAGCATCGCCAATCCGCTGACCGCCATGTGCAACAGGTGATCTTCGTCCCACACGATCAACGGCGGTGCCCCGGGTCGGCGTGGGGTTTCACCTTGATTGAGAACCCGTCGCACTCCCTCGGGCGTGTGGTGTTTCAACCGCTTCGCGGTGTGTTTGACGCTGTAGACATCCAGCCACAGCAGCGCGACGCTGATCCCCAACTGCATCCGGTGGGGCAGGTGATCGGCGTACCGCAGCAAATCCTTGGCGACCTGACAGGCGCTGTCGCCTTGGCGTCCGCACCACAGCGCGTCGATTTGCGCGGCCATGATGGCCACAAGGGTGTCGAAACGCTTTTCGCGAATCGTGTTCATCGGACAATCTTGCTTCGGTTTTCCTCCCCAATTGAACAGGCTCAACGGAAAGACGCCGGCTGCCAGGGCTGCCTGGCCGAAATGCCGGCGTTGGATTTCGCTCGCCAATGCGGTGGAGCCGAGTTCCGACAGATTGTCCAGCGAAGACCAATCGTCCATACAGACCCTTCCTTGGTCCTTGGTTTGTTTCCGAATCGATTGCTTCAGCCGGGGGAAACAACCTGTTTTCGCTCGTCATCGTCGTCGTCGATTTCATTTTCGAGCCAAATTGTCGCGGCGCCGCGTCGATCCGGCAGAACGGCGCTGCAGTAGCGATCTTGCCGATTACAACGCCCCCCTGGTTGATGTGGCCTTGGGTCGTCTCCCCGTCTGGGTGATAATTCGACGTGAAACGACCCCTTTGGCGACAACCCCGGTGACGATCAGGATGGACGAACAAACAGAACTGCAGACCGCCGCAGAGCTGCCCCGCGCCGAGTTTCACCTCAACCAGCCTTTTCCTCCGGCCGGTGACCAGCCTGCGGCGATCGAGCAGCTGACCAAGGGGTTCAATTCCGGGGCGTCGGCCCAGGTATTACTCGGTGCGACCGGAACCGGGAAAACCTTCTCCATGGCCAACGTGATCGCCAACGTCGGCCGCCCGGCGCTGGTGCTCAGCCACAACAAGACGCTGGCCGCCCAACTGTACAGCGAGTTCAAGGAGTTCTTTCCCGAGAACGCGGTTCATTATTTCGTCAGCTACTACGATTATTATCAACCCGAAGCCTACATCCCCCAGCGCGACGTCTATATCGAAAAAGACGCCTCGATCAACGAAGAAATCGATCGACTGCGATTGGCCACCACCAGCAGCCTGGTCAGCCGACGCGACGTCGTGATCGTCGCCTCGGTCAGCAGCATCTATGGCCTGGGGTCACCCGAGGACTACAAACAACTGGTCGTCAGTCTGACGCGGGGCGAATCGATTCGCCGCGATCATTTGCTGTTGAAACTGGTCGACGTGTTGTACGAACGCAATGACATGGCGTTTGAACGCGGCAAGTTTCGTGTGCGTGGCGACAGCATCGAACTGTGGCCCAGTTACGAAGAGTTCGCGTATCGGATCGAGATGTGGGGGGACCAGATCGAGCAGATTTCGATCATCAAACCCGTCTCCGGCGAAACCGTCAAAACGCTCTCGCAAGTTTTCGTCTACCCGGCGAAACACTTTGTGATGCCCGACGACCGCATCAAACGGGCGATCAGCGTGATCCGCGCGGAACTGAAACATCAATTGGAATTGTTTCAAAAGCAAGGCAAGTTGCTCGAAGCGCAGCGTCTGTCCGCCCGAACGCGATTTGATCTAGAGATGCTGGCCGAAGTGGGCCATTGCCCCGGCATCGAAAACTACTCGCGTCCACTGTCGGGAAAAGAACCGGGTTCGTCGCCGGACACGTTGTACGAATTCTTTCCCGATGACTTCATCACCTTCGTCGACGAATCCCACGTCACCGTGCCCCAGGTCCGCGCGATGTACGCCGGCGATCGCAGCAGAAAGCTGACGCTGGTCGATCACGGGTTTCGGCTACCGAGCGCGCTGGACAACCGGCCGCTGAAGTTCGAGGAGTGGGAAGAACGGACCGGTCAGATCTGTTTCGTCAGTGCGACACCAAGCGATTACGAATTGGAACGCACCGGGGGCGAGGTGGTCGAACAAATCATTCGCCCGACGGGACTGTTGGATCCGGAGGTCGAAGTCGTTTCGGCGCGCGGGCAAGTCAATCACTTGATCAACGAAATTCGCATCCGTGCCGAACGAGACGAGCGGGTGCTGGTCACTGCGTTGACGAAACGGTTGGCCGAGGACTTGGCGAACTTTTTCCAAGAACAAAACGTTCGCTGTCGTTGGCTGCACAGCGAACTCAATGCATTCGAGCGTGTGGATCTGTTGCAAGAGTTACGGGCCGGGCATTTTGATTGTCTCGTCGGCGTCAACCTGCTTCGCGAAGGCTTGGACCTGCCGGAAGTCTCCTTGGTCGCGATTCTGGACGCCGACAAAGAAGGTTTTTTGCGCAGCGAAACGAGCTTGATTCAAACCATCGGCCGGGCGGCTCGCAACGCCAACAGCAAAGTGATCTTGTATGCCGACAAGGTGACCGAGTCGATGCGATTGGCGATCGGTGAAACCGAACGGCGCCGCGCGATTCAACAGGCGTACAACGAAGAACACGGGATCACGCCCGAAACGGTGCGGAAGAAGATCAAAGCGGGAATCGAGACCGACGCGGCCAAGCGACGAAAAACGATCGCCAAGGCGCAAGAGGAATCCGAAACGACCTACATCACGCTCGAATTCGTCGAAGCGCTCGAGCGAGAAATGTTATCGGCGGCGGAGGACTTGGAGTTTGAGCGCGCCGCACAGCTGCGGGACCGAGTCTTGCAGCTGAAAGAAAACATCGGCAAACCGTTGGCGGAAGTCGAAGAGGACAAGCCGTCCAGTGCGACGGGTCGACAAAGTCAACGCGGACGACGCAAGGGGACCAAGGGGACCGGCGGCCGCAGCAAGATCCCTCGCCCCAAACGCGGTTGAGGGGCTGGCCCGACTTATTCCCTGGCAGAGCCAGGGAACAAGACGAAGTCACCCTCCTGGCAGGAGGGTCGAGCGAAGCGAGGGGAGGTCGACCGGTGAATCACGGCGTTCACTTCACTCTAGATGGGCGACCCAAGCAACAACCCTCCCCGCTCCGAGCGTAAACTCCTCCGCGACCCTCCCTTCAAAGGGAGGGTTTCGTCACTTCTTCACTCGCGAGGCGGAGCCTCTGCGACCTCGTGTTCCCTGGCAGAGCCAGGGAACAAGGCGACGGCAGGGCGCAAGCGGGGTGTCGATTGAGTGAGCCGCGACGCGTAAGCGGCCGGGCATCCAGGCGCGCGCCCGAGGCCTTACGGCCAGCGGCTCACCATTGCCTCGACCCATTCCACTCAATCGACAGCCACAAGCTCTCCGGTTCCTTGTTATTGCCAACACACCGGCCCGCTCGCGCCCTGCCGCTAAAAGATCGTTCACGGCGCCCCTGTCCCGCAGAGTTTCGCTGACCGGAATCCGGGTGGCGTGTCACGGGGGAAACGTCGCGAAGTTTGCCGCTGGCAGGCTGTTAATCGACGTCCCCGACGGGTACGATTTCCGCCATGACTCCGATGATGAAACAGTACCACGAGGCGAAGGCGGCTTGCGGCGACGCATTGCTGCTTTTTCGCATGGGCGACTTCTATGAACTATTTTTGGAGGATGCCAAGACGGCCGCTCGTGTCCTCGGGCTGACCCTGACCAGCCGCGACAAAGATAGTGCCAATCCGACGGCGATGGCGGGGTTCCCCCATCACCAGCTCGATTCGTACCTCTGCAAATTGATCCAAGCGGGATTCCGCGCCGCGGTTTGTGAACAGGTTGAAGACCCCAAACAAGCCAAGGGGCTGGTCAAACGAGAAATCACCCGCCTGGTCAGCGCAGGCACCCTGACCGATGACGATCTGCTGGATCCGCGGGAAGCAAATTATTTGGCCGCGGTGGTGTTGCACACGCCACGAAAAGGCAAGAAGCAAACCGATGAGCCGGTCGCGGGAATCGCTTGGGCGGAATTGTCCAGCGGGCGGTTCTGCGCTGGAGTGTTCCCGATGTCACGGGTCGAAGACGAATTGGCGCGGATCGGTCCGGCGGAGGTGATTTACCGAGAAGACGACGCCAAATTCTCGCCGGATTCGACCGCCCCTTGGTCCTGGACGGCGCGGCCGGCATGGAGCTTTGCCGAAGACGCCTCGGTCGAGTTGCTGTGCAAGCAGTTTTCGGTCGGTTCGCTCGAAGGGTTCGGCTTTCGTGACGATGACACCGCGGCGATTCGGGCGGCCGGCGCGGCACTGACCTATCTGCAAGAAACCCAACCCGGCGGGCTGGATCATTTTCGATCGATTTCGGCGCATCACCGCAGCGGCGTGCTGGAAATCGATGCATCGACGCGACGAAGTCTGGAGATCACTCGCACACTGCGAACGTCGTCACGTGCCGGATCACTGGTCGATGCCATCGATTTAACTTGCACGTCGGCCGGGTCGCGGATGCTGGCCGATTGGATCGCCGCGCCACTGGTCGATCTTGATGCGATCTGCCTGCGACACGATGCAGTCGAAGAGTTCTTTTCCCAGGCGTCCCTCCGCACCGAAGTGCGTTCGATCCTGAAACAGACCTATGACATCACCCGACTGTTGGCGCGAATCGCCACCGGTCGGACGGGGCCGCGGGATCTGCAGCAAGTCTCACGAACGCTGGCCGGATTGCCGACGTTGAAAGCCAAGCTGGCCGGACGGACTCCCAAGCGGATCGTGCACCTGGAATCGCATTTGCATCTGTGCCCCGAGCTGCGCAGTGAACTGGAATCGGCGTTGGCCGATGAGTGCCCGCTCAACGCCGCCGACGGAAACTTCGTCCGCAAGGGATTCGACCCCGAACTCGATTCGCTGCGCGAGTTGGCTGCAGGCGGAAAACAATGGATTCTGGAATACCAACAGCGTCAGATGGACGTGACCGGCATTCCCAACTTGAAAGTCGGCTACAACAAGGTCTTCGGGTATTACTTAGAAGTCACCAACGCCCACAAGGACAAGGTGCCCGATGATTTCATTCGCAAACAAACGCTGAAGAACTGCGAGCGTTACATCACGCCGGAGTTGAAAGAGTACGAAGAGAAAGTCCTGGCCGCAGATGAAAAAGCCGCAGCGCGGGAACAATTGATCTTCCACAACTTGCGGACGCGAACCCACCATCATTTGGCGACGTTGCAGGAAGTCGCCGTTGCGATGGCGGAGTTGGATGTCCTGGCGGCCCTGGCCGAACTGGCGGCACAGCGAAATTGGGTGCGTCCGGAGATGACCGACGATTCGGTGTTGCGAATCGAAGCGGGCCGGCACCCGGTGTTGGATGTGACGTTACCCCAGGGCGAATTTGTCCCCAACGACTGTGTCCACGCGCCCGAGACCGGGATGATCCTGCTGATCACCGGTCCCAACATGTCGGGCAAGAGCACCTACATCCGCCAAGTCGCCTTGATCACCTTGTTGGCCCAGGCCGGGTCCTATGTCCCCGCCGAATCCGCCTTGATCGGGATCGCCGACCGGATCTTTGCACGCGTGGGCGCCAGCGATGAACTGAGCCGTGGGCAGAGTACGTTCATGGTCGAAATGGTCGAAACGGCGCGGATTCTCAACACCGCCACGTCTCGATCGCTGGTGATCCTGGACGAAATCGGCCGCGGAACGAGCACCTATGATGGGCTTTCGCTGGCCTGGGCGATCACCGAGCACTTGCACGAGCAGATCGGTTGCCGGACGCTGTTTGCCACCCACTACCACGAACTGACTCAGTTGGAAGAGTCGCTTCCGCGGGTGTCGAATTTGAACGTGGCCGTCAAAGAATGGAATGACGAAGTTGTGTTTTTGCACCGGATCATTCCCGGCGGCGCGGACAAGAGTTATGGGATCCACGTCGCCCGGCTGGCCGGCGTGCCCAGCGAGGTCAACGAGCGTGCCAAAGACGTGCTGGCGCAATTGGAAATCGACCACCGAGACGCGCTCGACCGGCCCTCGATCGCTCCGCCCCAAGGACACAGCGACCGCAGCGGCGGGTCTTACCAGTTGACGCTGTTCGGATTTTCCGACCATCCGGTGCTCAGTCAGGTGCAACGTCTGGACCTGAATTCGATGACTCCGATCGACGCGATGCAATTTTTGCAGCGGGCCCAGCGTGAATTGCGGAGCAATCCGGTGGTGAAGCCGTAGCAGCGAAGCTCGCACTGGCCGGAAGTTTCTGGCCGCACGTTTCGGGACGCATCGTTTTTTGCCTCTCTTTTTTGGCAAAAAACTCGATCTTTCGTGAAACCCTGCCGCATCGGCGTGGTTTGAACAGGGTAACTCTCGACGAAATCCATCGATCGCCTCGGCGGTTATCGGAAAAACGTCGCGGGGCGGTGTACGGCTTCAATGCACGGCGGAACTCCTCCGCAGCCAACTTCTCTTTCTGTTAATTTCTGGGAATCGAAATCAATGAAGATCACAAGCGGCCCAATGGCCCTGTTGTTCGCGGCAATCTTGGCGATGGTCGCCACGGATGTAATGGCTCAACGCGGTGGCGGTGGCCGACCGGGGGGTGGGGGCGGCCGTCCGGGCGGCGGCGGATTTCGTGGCGGCCCTGGCGGGGGCGGTGGCTTCGGCGGACGCGGAGGCGGAGGCGGTTCTATCCTGGGACTGTTGCAAGTCAAAGAAGTCCAAGAAGAAATCGAGTTGATGCCCGACCAGGAAGAGGCCGTCAAGAAGGTCGCCGAGGGCCGCGAACGCGTCGAATTCCCACGCGATTTTGATCGTGAAAATCGCGACAGCGAAGAAAATGTCGCCAAACTGCAGGCGTACATGAAAAAGGTCGCCGAAGGGGAAAAGAAAATCCGCGAGCAACTCGAAGAGGTGTTGTTGCCAGAGCAAATGGAACGGCTGCAACAAATCGAGGTCCAGCAGATGCGAGCCGGCGCGCTGATGAATGAGCGTGTCGCGACCGAATTGAAACTGACGGCCAGCCAGAAAGAACAACTGACCAAGAAATCCGAAGAAGCACGCGAAGAAATGATGGGCAAGATGCGTGAGTTGTTCCAAGGCGGTGACCGCGAAAACATGCGGGAAAAGATGGAAGAAGCTCAAAAGGATATGGAAGTCAAACTGGTCAGCGTGCTGACCAGTGAGCAGAAAAAAGACTTCGAAGAAATGAAGGGCGAACCGTTTGAAATGCCGGCACAGCAAGGTCGTGGCGGATTCGGCGGCCGCGGCGGAGCGGGCGGCCCCGGTGGTCGTGGCGGCCCCGGCGGACAAAGAGGCGGAGACCGCGGTGGACGCGGAGGACGTGGAGGCCAGCGCCCCGATTCCGAAGAGTAGACCGATCGCAACGAGACGAGTTCGCTGCTCGAATTGAAACGTCGACTGCAGCGAAGCGCTCCGCTGCACCGACCAGGGACAGGTTCTCCACGTGGGAATCTGTCCCGTTTTTTTTCAGGTTTCAGGTTTCAGGTTTCAGGTTTCAGGTTTCAGGTTTCAGGTTTCAGGTTTGAGTTCCAACAACTTGGAACTTGGAACTTGGAACTTGGAACTTGGAACTTGGAACTTGGAACTTGGAACTTGGAACTTGGAACTTGGAACTTGGAACTTTCGACAGAAGGATTACAACCGGTACACCTTCGTTGCGTTTCCGCATCATACGAGGTTGCATTTTCGCATCATCGCTGCCAACTGCGTGCTAGGGTTCCTCGGACGAGGTCTGTATGGACTCAGACCCGGATCGACGACCCGCATGCGACTGACTCAAGCCGATGTTCGCTCTGTTTTCAAACTCAACCTCCCTTGCGACGGCCCGCGATGGCTGCGCGATGAGAGAGGTGAGTGCGATGGTAAGGGTGATGGCGATCGTGGTGATGGTCTCGCTGCTGCAGTTTGCCGGTTGCTCGCGACTGCGGCTTCCCGCCATTGATCCGACGGGGCAACGGATCTTCAATCCACTGCCGGCGACGACCACGATTGCGCTTCCCGGTTCCGCGGGTGAAGGCCGACTGGGGAGCTGCCTTCGAAAACTCGGTGACCCGTTGAACACGCGTCCGTTTTCGTTGCCCGAACCGGCGTTCCCCGAACCGGTCGCGCCGCCATCCTGCCTGACGCCCGTGCCCAGTACGTCAACGCCACCGCTGACTTCGATCGGTGGTGCGTCCAATGAACCGTGCGTTCCGAGCGCCCCCTGCCCGGCGGATTGCTTGAACGGTCCGCCGGCGATTCTGTATGGCAACGAGTGTCAGATGCGAGAGCTTTGCCGGCTTCCCAAACGCGGCAAGCGGGGCTGCATCCTGCTCTCGCCCCAGAAGATCGTCGCGCCGGTCGGAGGCGAAGTGGTTCTGTTGTCGGGAATCTGTGGCGACCAAGGGCATTTGCAAGTCGGCGAGCCGCTGGAATGGATGCTGACGCCGGAAAGCGTCGGAACGTTTATCCAAGTCGGTGACGATGATCCGGGCGTGATGCACCGATTGGCACGGATCAAAAAGGCATCCAAACAAGATCCCGCCTATGCGTTCGGCGTGACCAGTACCAAACGCATGAAGATCACGCGCGGGAACCTGAATCCCAACGATGATGTCCAACTCGAAAAGGGACAAACGTGGATCACCGTCAGCAGCCCCAGCGAAGGGACCAGTAAAGTCACCGTGCTGGCGCCGGAAAGTGAGTGTTGGGATCAGCGAAAAGCGACCGCGACGATCTATTGGGTCGATGCGGCGCGGCAGTTTCCGGGGACGCAAATCGTCCCGGCTGGAACCCCGGTCACCTTGACGACGCGGGTGACTCGCTCCGAAGGCATGTTGCCGGCGCGTGGATGGAAGGTTTATTACGAAATCATGCAACCCGAACTCGGATCGTTCGCGTCGACCGGATCTTCCTTCGTTGAAGCCACGGTGGACGACGCCGGAAATGCGACGGTGCAGTTGATCCCGACACCGGGCACGTCGGGAACGGCGGCGATCGCGATGCGGGTGATTCGCCCCGGTGGCGAAACCGACAACATGCCGCCGTTGACGCTGTTCACCGGCGAAACCTTCGTCACGTGGAGTGCGCCGCAGTTGGCGATTCGCGCCGGCGCGCCTCAGATCGCTTCCTTCGGCATCCCTTTTCAAGCCGCCGCGGCGGTTTCCAATCCCGGTGATCAACCCGCAACCAATGTCCGCGTGATCATGCAGATCCCGCCGGGTGTTCAAGCATCGAGTACGGATTCGTTCGCCCAAAACCTGCCCAACACGATCGTGTGGGAGATCGGAGAACTGCCACCCCAGCAGGAATTGGATCTGTTGCTCAATGTCACCACCGAATCCTCATTGTCACTGAACTTTGAAGCCCGTGCCGACGGCCCGTTGGTGGCGACGACATCCGTCGCCGTCGACGTCTTTCGCCCCTCGCTGGTGTTGAGCGTGGCGCCGGAAAAAGATCGCTATCAGGTCGGCGAAGAGGTGACGTTCAACATCGACGTGCGAAACACCGGTGACCGCCCGCTCACGAATCTGCAATTGATCGCCAACGGTGACGATTCGATGCTGCACACGCCCAGTAACCTGCGGCGGGTCGTCAAACCCAAGCAAGACCCGAACACGCAAGAAGACATCCCGTTGCAGCCGGGTGAGACTTGGCCGGTCGCGGTGACCTTCATTCCGACCGATCCGGGCCGCCGCTGCATCCAGTTGGAAGCGACCGCGGATGCGGGACAGCGCGCGACGACCGAGTCCTGCGTGACGGTGATCAATCAGCCGCCACCGACGCCCGCGGTCACCGCGACGCTCTCCGGACGCAGTCGGACTTCGGTCGGCAGCGAAACGCTGTTCCGCGGCATCGTCGTCAACACCGGCAGCGTGCCCCTGGACAACGTTCGGGTCACGATGGCCTATGATCCGCAATTGCGTCCGATCGGTGCGACGGACCAATACCTGTCCGAGCCGCGCGCCGGTCGGTACATGATCGAGTGGGTGATCCCTCGTCTGGAACCCGAAACCAGCGAAACCTTGGAAGCGAATTTCCAGGTCATCGGTACCAACCCCAGAAGCAGCGTGGTGATGGCGGTTGAGTCACAGCAAGGCGCACGGGCGAGCGAACAAGTGCAGTTCGAAATCTTGCCATCGGCGATCCGGCAACCGGCCCCCGCACCGGCCGCGCCCAGCACGCTGCCCCCGGCGACGGCTCCCCCGATGATCCCGGGGCGGCCAACGCCGCCCGCTCCCGCTCAGGATCCCACGCCGCGGCCGGCCCCCAGCCAACCCGCCGAACCGCAATCCTTGGGTCTGTCCATCACGGGGCCCAGCTCGGCCGTGTTCGTCAATCAACCGATCCGCTATGACTTGCGCGTCACCAACCCGTCGTCGCAGCAAGACGGCAACGTCAGCATCCGATTCAATCTTCCCGACGGTGTTCAGGTGGTGCGCATCACACAACCGCTGAGCCCCGAACTCGGCGAGTTCAGCCCCAACGGGAACTACATCTATTTAAAAGACATCGGGACATTGCGACCGTTTGAATCGATCGACTACCTGATCCTGTTGACCTGCAATCAACCGAAGACGTTTACGATCACCGCCGAGGCGGTCAGCCGCGGCAAACCGAAGGGCGCGCGGTCGCAGGTGACGACCCAGGTGGTGTCGGATCAGTGAACCGAGTGGCGCGTGTGAAAAAACACCCACGCGCCGCTTGCTGACGCCGCTCGTTGATTCAATCGGGATCTGCTGAGTCCATGGTGAGCCGCTGGCCGTAAGGCCTCGGGCGGGCGCCAGCATGCCCGGCCGCTTACGCGTCACGACTCACTCCATCAACAGACCGTCAGCCAGTGACGCGTGATCAACAATGAACCACTCGTCACTCAGGACTGCGATTGCAGCATCTGCGCCTTCGCCATCGCATCTTCGGCTTTGGCAATGTACTGCTGTTCCTGAGTGCCCGCCCAAGCGCGTTGGTAGGTCACGCTCATGGCGGTGAAGTTAAACGGATCGTTCGGCTCCAACTCACACGCCTTCTCGCCGTGCCGGATCGCCTCGTCGTGCTGTCCGGTCTTGGTGTAGACACGGGCGAGGGCGAGGTGCCCGAGCACAAACGAATCGTCTTCCTGGAGAATCGAGTTCAAACCGTCGATCGCTTCGCTGAACTTCTCGTCGTCGATCAGTTTTTCGACGTCGTTGTACTGACTGTGAATGTCACTCATGGTTGATAAAAATTAAGCCTGGGCCAGATTTCGGAGGACGGTGGGGAGGATCCCGCCGTTGCGGTAGTACTGCAGTTCGACCGGGGTGTCGATCCGCACGATGCAATCAAAGGTGGTGACGGATCCGTCGGCGGCGGTTGCCGTGACCGCGATGGTGCTGCGGGGCTCCAGGTCATCGGACAGGTCGGGGATCGAGAACGTTTCTTCGCCGGTCAAGCCGAGCGCCTGCCACGTTTTTCCGTCGGCGAATTCCAACGGCAAGACACCCATGCCGACGAGGTTGCTACGGTGGATCCGTTCGTAGCTGGCGGCGATCACCGCTTTGACTCCCAGCAGCATCGTGCCCTTGGCCGCCCAGTCACGGCTGCTGCCGGTTCCGTATTCGGTACCGGCCAGGACGACCAACGGGGTGCCTTCCTTTTGGTACCGCATCGACGCGTCGTAGATGCTGGTGACCTCGTCGCTGGGCAGGTAGCGGGTGACACCGCCCTCGGTTCCCGGGGCCAGTTGGTTGCGGATCCGAATGTTGGCAAAGGTGCCGCGGACCATCACGCGGTCGTTGCCGCGGCGTGATCCGAAGCTGTTGAATTCTTTGATCGGAACGCCGACTTCTTGCAGGAAGCTGCCGGCAGGGCCGTCGGAGGCGATCGCACCGGCCGGGGAGATGTGGTCGGTGGTGACCGAATCGCCCAGCAACACCAGGCATCGCGCGCCTTCGATCGGACCGATCGGCGGAACCGCATCCCCGGTCACGTGATCCAGGAAGGGCGGATGGTGGATGTAAGTGCTGTCTTCACTCCACGGATAAATCGCGCCTTCGGCGGCATCGATCGCGTTCCATAACTCGTTCCCTTCGACCGCCTCGCTGTACTGACGGGTGAACATCTCGGGATCGATCGAAGTATGGATCGTCTCCAGGATCTCTTCGGCCGACGGCCAAATCTCTTTCAAGAAGACGTCATTGCCTTGGGCGTCTTTGCCCAACGGTTCGTTGACCAGGTCGATGTCCGTGGTTCCGGCCAGGGCGTAGGCGACCACCAGCGGCGGGCTCGCCAAATAGTTGGCACGCGTCAATGGATTGACGCGGCCTTCAAAGTTACGGTTGCCGCTCAACACGGCCGATGCGACCAGGTCACCCGACTCGATCGCTTCGGCGACCGGTGCCGGCAACGGACCGCTGTTGCCGATACAGGTCGTGCAGCCGTAGCCGACGGTGTGGAAACCGAGTGTCTTGAGCGGCTCGGTCAATCCGGCTTTGTCCAAGTACTCGGTGACGACACGGGAGCCCGGCGCCAAACTGGTTTTGACGTGCGACGGGACTTTCAATCCTCGCTCGGCAGCCTTCTTGGCCAACAACCCGGCGCCGATCATCACCGACGGGTTGCTGGTGTTGGTGCAGGACGTGATGGCGGCGATCACGACCGCGCCGTGTCCGATCTGGCTGCTGTGCCCGTTGTCTTGGATCGTGCCCTTGTGGTCCAGGTCGCCCGGATCGAGCCCGAACCCGGTCTTGCCGATCGGCGCGGTCAGGGCTTCATTGAAGGCCGATTTCATGTTGGACAGCGAAATCCGATCCTGGGGACGCTTCGGTCCGGCCAAACTCGGTTCAACGGTTCCCAAGTCCAGCGACAGCGTCTTGGTGTAGTTCAGGGTGGGACCGTCGTCGGTTCGGAACAGCCCTTGTTCTTTGCAATAGCGTTCGACCAGTTGCACGCCGGCTTCCGAACGACCGGTTTGACGCAAATAAGTCAGCGTCACGTCGTCGACGGGAAAGAAGCCCATCGTCGCGCCATACTCGGGCGCCATGTTGGCGATCGTCGCCCGGTCGGCAACGCTCATCGCGTTCATTCCGGTGCCGAAGAATTCGACAAATTTACCGACGACGCCCTCGGCACGCAGCAGTTCGACCACACGCAGCACCATGTCGGTCGCCGTCGCACCCGATGGCAGTTTGCCGGTCAATTCGAACCCGATCACTTCCGGCATCAACATGTACAAGGGTTGGCCCAACATGTTGGCTTCGGCTTCGATTCCGCCGACGCCCCAGCCGAGCACGCCCAGGCCGTTGATCATCGTGGTGTGACTGTCCGTTCCGACCAGGGTGTCGGGCATCGCAACCGGACCGTCCCCGGTGTCGCGAATCGCCACGACGTGAGCCAGGTATTCCAAGTTGACTTGGTGCACGATGCCGACGTTGGGCGGAACGACGCGGAAGTTGTCGAACGCTTGCTGGCCCCAACGCAAAAATTCGTAACGTTCACGATTCCGCTGGAATTCGATTTCAACGTTTTGACCGAGCGACGCTTCGCTGCCGAAGAAGTCGACTTGAACACTGTGGTCGATGACCAGATCGACCGGGATCAACGGATTGATCTTGTTGGGATCGCCGCCGATCCGTTGCATCGCCGAACGCATGGCCGCCAAGTCGACGACGGCCGGCACGCCGGTGAAGTCCTGCAACACGACGCGGTACGGCTTGAACGGCACCTCCTGCTTCGCAGGCGCCGTCGCGTTCCAGGCGGCGAGGTTTTTCACATCCTCTTCACTGACCGAAAATCCATCGCAGTTGCGCAACACCGACTCGAGCAACACTCGAATCGAGAAGGGCATCCGGTCAATCGGTCCGAGTCCGGCGTCTTGCAATTTGCTGAGCCGGTAAATGGTGGCTGCTCCGCTGCCGGTTTCGAATTGGTCGCGGACGCTAAACGGGTCAAAACTCACTGCGTGTGTCTCTGAGTGCAAAGCGGAAGTGGGACGGTCAACGGCCACAGTCTAGCGTTTTGCTCCGAATAAATCGCCCCTGCGACAGGCCGTCACGGACCGAATCGGGGCACGGCCGACGCTGGAGACGGTAGCCAGCGACGAATGCTTTCCTAGCCGCCTCAGATCGCGGTTTTGGGGCCGGCGACCCACCAAAGAGCATGTCGTCGTCGCGATTGGCGTCGGTTCAACCCTGCCGATTGCCACGCCGGCGGGGGCAGGTTCCGCCGCCCGACCCGGTAAAAAATTCAAAAATCCGCAGCTGTCAATCTAGGCAGCTTGCGGCCTGTGTACCGGACGTACCGATTCTCTTGGTCATTCGGGTTGTCTCTTGTCGATAAGCTTTTTCGATGAAGGACTGATTCCTAAATGGCTTCCGGCTGGTAAGAGAGACGTTGATCCCCATGACTTTGACTCACCCCCTGAATCGTATGTCGTCTCGGACACGCCGACACGGCTGGCAAGCGGGCAAAGCCCTGGTGCTGACCAGCCTTGCGACTGGAATCTCGGCGTTTTCGTTGCTGGGCCAGCCCCACGCGTCGGCAGCCGAGACGCCGAGCAATGCGTACTCCGCCAGTCGCACCCCATGCCTGTGCGATTGTGGCAGCTGCGGAAAAGCGGGGCGACCGTCGAACCCGGTCTACCAAACACTGGACACGGTGGCCGGCGGTATCGAAAAACTGCTGGGACTGGATCGTTGTTGCGAGGCCGGATGCGCCACGCATGCCTGCGATGGTGGATGCGATTCGGCCCCCTGGATGATGGACCTGGAATCAACCCACCCGCCGATGTTGCAGATCCCCGATCCGCCGGCGACGGCCCAACCCATGGCCAAACCGCCCAACGCGGCGCCGCAATTGCCGACGGTCCCGCCGCTGGCCCCCGCGCCGAAGCAAGCTGCGCCGAAGCAAGCTGCACCGAAGGTTGCTCCCCCCAAGCCTGCCGCGCCGGCATCGCCCGCGCCCCCGCAATCGTCGCGCCGACAAACCATCCCCGCCGTCCCACCGGCGGCGAAACCGCCGGCCCCACCCACGCTCGCTCCGCCGCCAGCGATTCCAGCCGAACCGATGCCGACCCCTCGTCCCGAGAGGCCTGCGATGCCCCTGCCCGAGCCGGATGCCGAATCGCCAGCCCCCTTGGGCACTCCAGATCTGTCGCCCCCGAGTCGACCGAATTTGCCCCCCACGCCGAGCCCGGTCGATCCGCCACAGCAGCCCCCAAAAGAAGGCTCGATCTTTGACGCCTTGGATGACCTTGATGATCCCTTCCAAGAGGATGCCGCCCGCCTGCAGCGCCAATACGGGTCCATTCGGCCGATGCTGGAACGTGCGAGCCGCGTGCTCACGCCGACCTATCAACCGGTTTACCCCACGCCCAAGACGCCGATGCAGTTCACCCAAAAGCCCGACCGCGCCGTGGGCAGTGGATTGCGACCGGTCAATCACGAAGAACCGATCGAGTTGCGTCCGATGACCAGCCGACGTGTGTTGGCACCGTACCGGCCCTCGCGCTAAGACGACGCTTGGGGTTGGAAGTCGACACGGCCCAATCGAGGTCGACAGGGCGTACCAATCGGCTATCCCCCGAGAGGCAGTCCGGCACTCCACGCGGCAGCCATCCCCATTGCCATTTTCACATAGTCCGCTTGCTGTGCTTGTCGGTCTCGCCGTTCGCACGCGTCGGCGTCCGAACAGAACAACGTGTCGGCGAACTGACGACCGCCCATCGTGATCGTGGTCGTTTTCTGGAACCGCCTCTGTGTAAATGCAGTCATTGCCGCGTCGAGATCGGTGGGAGAGGCGTCGATTTCGCGAGCCAACCACCACGCGTCTTCCAACGCTTGTGCGACCCCTTGGCCCGACGTGGGCAACGCTGCATGTGCTGCGTCACCGATCATGATCACATTGCCTCGATGCCATGTGGACACCGGATCATGATCGTACAAGCGAATGTACTTCGCCCTTGAATCTGCGGCTTGTGAGATGATCTCTCCGATGCAACCAGGCCAGCAACCGAATGTCTGTCGCAGATCAGCAAGGTGCTCGTCCACCTGCTCTTCCTCGTCTCCTCTGGCCACCGCTCCTGCAGCCCAGTAGGCCACATTCGCCGACACGGGGACAATCCCGAAGCGTGCACCGACACCCCAGTAATCGCAGATTTCCATGCGATCGAATGCAGTACGGGCGCACCGGAAAACTCCGATCCAATTCGCAAATCCCTGAAACGCCGGTCGGTTGTCCTTCAAAATGTACCGACGGGCAATCGAGTTCATTCGTCCATCCGCTCCGACGACCATGCGGGGTGCGATCGTTGTGCCGTCAGAAAATTGCACCCGGCATGTCGCCCCGGTTTCGACAATCGATGTCACTGGCATCTCGTAGTGGATCGGAATCTCGTCGCGCTCCACACGCCGCAAGAGGACTCGCATCAGGTCCTGACGTAGAACCGAAAGACTGGGATATCCCATCGTCGCATCAAGACGCTGGACATCGAGACTTCCGAGTTCGACTCCATCCTTCGAGATTCGTCGCATCGCCCTGACCTTTCCCGCGTGCGGGCGCAGCACATCCAGGACGCCCAATTCGTTCAGCACGAATGACGCGTTCGGCCAGCATACGATGCCGGCGCCGAGATCATGAACGGATTGACGCCGTTCGTAGACGGTCGCCTTCATCCCAATCCGTTTCAGCGAAATTGCGGTCGCCAATCCGGCGATTCCGCCACCAAGTATCGCAACGTCCAAGACTTGAACCTCCTGTTGATTCGCCCCGATGGTGCTGTGTCAGCGTTAAATGTTCGGATTGCGTTTGTTGAGCGGAAAAAGGGTCAGGTACCAAAAACCAAATGGCCCGAAGGGTGCTTCGCATTTTTGGTACCTGCCCCCTTTTCCGCGGCAGCCGGAATCGCAAGCTGGAAGCTTACGCCACTATCGCAGACCGCCATCGCTGATGTGGTAGCGGTGGCATTGGGTGCAGGCCTCGCCGGCGGCGTTGGTGTGATGGCACGCCGCGCACGATTCACGCCCCAGAGCTTTGAACTCCGACCCGGCAAAGACGAATTCATGGTCCGGCATCGTCCGTCGATCGCGAACTTGGTGACAGTGACTGCAATCACCGAGCGCGGAGACACTCAGGTGGGGGCGATGCGAAAATTTGGTGAACTCGCTCCGTCGTCCGACCTGACGTTCCGCCCGCCAGGTCGCGGGAATCGCGGTCGCAGCGGGATGGCAAGACACACACGCGGCGACAACGGATGCGGCGAAGAAACGCTGCTTCAGCGGATCGTGTTCACCCAGCTGCGCGAATGTTTCAATCATGCCCGCCATCACGGGATCGGCATGCCCATTGCCTCGATAGCTGACCGCCATGCGTTGATCGTCGCGATACCAGCCGCCGACTCGCACCAACTCCGATGGCGACACAGCGGACACGCCCGTTGACGACCGTTCCGCCGAATCGGCCAGCGGATCTTGCTGAAGCGGATCCTCCAGCAGCGGATCTTCCACCAGCAAGTCGTCATCGCCCGGATCGCCCAGCAGGCTCGATCCCAGCAGGTCGTCCTCCAACAAGTCGTCCTCGTCCGCAAGCACCAAACGGATCTTCGCTTGCGGTCGTGCGATCGTCGCGTTTTGCGGACCGATCCTGTTGGTCCGCGTGAACCAATTTTTGCCGGCCGACTCGATCAACTGCGGCGGCAGCGATCGCAGAACAGGCCGGAACGGACCGGGAGAAATCCCCTGTTGCAACAACCGCTCTTGGATCGCCGCTTGGCCCCGTCTGGCAACGTCGTCAATCAGCGTTTGATAACCGTTCGCCAGACGAGCAAGCGTCTGATTGGCTTGCGGGTCTTCGATCGACAAGCGACTGACATCCGCCCCCGGTACAACCCGCACGATTCCGGACACCGTCGGATCGCCGCGCAACATCAACTCGGCAAGCGGCGAGATCACTCCATCGGCAAACCCGGTCGCGCCCTCCGGCCAATCGCTGACGTCGGTCAAAACGCTTGGCGGCAGGGATGGCAGGGCGATCAAATCGATGCCCTTGCCCGCCTGCACGTTCATCGCGTCATCGTGACAAGCTTGGCAGCCGGTTTCATAACTCGCCACGCGAACCAGTTCCCCTGTCGGGCCCGCGGGATGGCAGATCGAGCAATCGAACTTTTCCGCCCCCGACTTCCATGACGGGAAATGGGTCTGCTGGTGAGTGGCGTGATTGAACGACAGTTCTCCGCCGCGACCATAGGGCCAACCGTTCCAATCCGGATGTGAATCGGCGAACCCGCCAAAGCGTTTGCTGTGACAGCTTTGACATTGGTTGTTTGACACCGACAACAAGTCTCCATCGGCGCCATGGTGCTCTTGATGGCAGGTCCGGCAAGCGACATCGTTTTGGTCGACGGCCGCGTCGGGAATCAGTCGAGCCAACAAGCCGGTGCTGCCGGCGGTCGAACGCTGGGAAGCCAGCCGAACCGTTTCGGTCATCTGATCACGAACCGACAGGGGCAGATTGTGTGCCGCGAAAGCCAGGTTGGCATCGATCGTGCGGTGGTGGCAATCCACGCACAGATCCGATTGCCGGACACCGGCATGCGAACCACTTGCCGAACGAAACCACGCCGTCAGTGACAAGGCGGCTTGATGATGACACGCGCCGCATTTGTCGCCGGCAACGGCGCCGGCCAGAATCTGGGCATGCGGCGTCGACAATTCACCGGGCTTGAGCAATTGGTCCGGGGGCATCATCGCCAACATCGCCAAGCCGCCTAGCGCAACGCAGATCATAAAAACAACGGTCCAACGACGGCGTCGCCCCGACCAGGTGCGGACGCGGGCGTCACCGGTCGATCCGGTTGCGTCGACGGCCGGCATCCACCAATCGCCGGGCCGGTCGTTTGCGGGCGGTTGCGGGATTTCAAGATTGTCTCTTCGCATGGCTTGCTCTGCGCCTCGTCCTCAACCTACGAACCGCAACACGATCACCATGTGAATCAGCGACATCGCCAACAACACCAGCGACAGGAGCGAATGAAACACGACCCAGCAACGCAGTCGTAGCTGCAGGGCAAATTGATAATCCAAATCGTCGCGGCGACGCACCAGTGCCGCGAACTGTCCGGCAACGCGTCGTCCGTCCTGCTCCAGATAACGATCCAATTCCTTCAGGTCAGCGAGCAACCTGCGGCGTCGATTCCCGTTGGGTGCGATCACGTAGGCAAACGTCGGACGGCTGACAAAGAACGGTGCCAAGGCTTGTTGGTAGAACGTCTCCAACACCTGTTTGGCCGACGTTTCGCTGATTTGGCGACAGGCGTGATCGGCCGTGGCGGCGATTTGATTCCGCACCCAATCGATACGATCGAATCGATGTTGGCCTTCGACCGCCGTGAGTTTTTTCGGCAGCGTCCGACTGGCATAGATCCCATAAAAGCCGCTCGCGGTGACCATCAAAAACACGATCGACAAGCAACCCTCCAGCATCCCTCCGGCGATCAACGCCGGAACGTGAAGCAGGTAGATCGCGGTGGTGAAAACGCCGACATAAAGATGGATCTGCGTCCAGGTGCTGACGCTGCCCAGCGGCCAAAACGGCAAGCGACGGCGCACGCCCAACAACATCAACAGGAACAGACCTGCCAACAAGGTGAAACCGGTGAAGAATGCCGGCATCCCCAGACGCGCTGTTTCCCAGCGGGTGATTCCCCAAAAGACCGCGATCACGACCAGCGTCACCGACAAGGCGACGACTCGACGTGTTCTCAAGCTGGGCCCCTGTGAACGATTCACGCTTGCAACTCTCCTGGCGTCCACGCATTCGCCCGATCGGTCCAGCGACCGACATTGATCTTGCCCAACATCGCTTTAGCTCCGTTTTTCCAGCCAATCAGAAAGGGGGGGAGACTCGCTCAAGTCGATTCGGACGAGTGCGTCGTGCGGGCAGGCCGCGGCGCACGCCGGTCCCGACGGCAACCCACTGCACTGATCGCATTTGGCGGCTTTGCGAATTGCTTTTCCACTTTTCTCGTCGACGTAGGGCCGGCCCTTGCGATCGACAACCTCCGCCATCGCGATGTTCTCGTAGGGACACGCCGCAGCGCAAACCCCACAGCCGACGCAGATCGGATCGTGGATCGAAACCACGCCCGTGTTCTGATCACGCGCGATCGCCCCGGTGGGACAGCCGATCATGCAAACCGGATCGCTGCAATGCATACAGGCTTGGACGAATTGCAAACGGTCGTGAACGATCCCCTGTCGCACGAATCGTGGATTGCCGTCGTGGACGTCCGCGCAGGCTTTGACACAATCATCGCAGCGGGTGCAGCGATGCAAATCAATCACCATCGCTTCGCGACCGTTATTCAAGCGATGCTGAACGATGAACTCCAGCATGCTGGTCGAATCGAAACTGACACCGGCGGCGTGCTCGATGTCCTGCGACGGATCGGGCGAAAAACTGGCCGCCGGTTCGCTCCGCTGGTCGCTGCGAACGCGCCGCCGATCCGTCCGTTTCTCCGTAAACGCTTTCTGCAGCGTCTGGGCGCTCTCGGGCAATTCAGACTTGCGGATGTGGGGCAAAATCTCCGTCGCAAACACTTCGATCGGAATCGAAAGTGCGTCCAAGAACCCGACGGCCCGCAGCGAGTGTTGGTACTGGAGCGCAGGCATGGATTCCGGTCGCATCGCGTTGTAGGCGATCTCTTCGATCCCGAATAAGTGCCCCTTGCCCAGATAGGCGACCGTTCGATGGGCCGCACCGTGACGCACGCACATCCGCCCGAATCCGCTCCGCACCACAATCAACTCGGTCGGCAATTGCCCCTGATCGACGACCAAGGGTTCCGATGCGATTTGATCCGCCGGATGCAATTTGCGGGTCTTCTTGTAATCGGCGTTCCATTCCATCCGGCCGTACGACCGAAGCTCCGTCGCTTCGATCACCCGTTGCATGTTTTCTTCCGGCAGGTACCGCAGCAAGGGGATTTCGCGCAGGTGGACGGGCAACCAATGCCGACGATAGTGTTGTTCCAACGTGTCGGCGAAGCGTCGGTCGCGTCGCAGGATTCGCAACCCTTGCCAACGGATCTCGACCAGCGCCGCTTCGGTCTCCGCAACCACCGTGGCCGTTCGCGGCGATCGATACATCGCCGCCACTTCGCCGAACAACTCTCCGGGCCCCAGCGAAACACTCTCGTGCCGCCGCAACACGCCCTCGATGTCCTGCAAGAAGATCGCGGGACGATCGTCGACCTGGCGAATCGATTGATGGCCCCCCGGGCCCGCGTTGATGCTGACCTGCTCTGCGGTTCGCGTTTCCGGGTGGGGCGAGCGTCGCAAGAACCGTGAGAGGGCTTCACCCCAGCCGATCGAGCGAGCCGGTTGGCGACCGAGTTGCTGATCGGTCAACGAATCGACCAGCACACGCACGTTGCCGGTGACCAGCAAGAATGCACTGTTTCCGTAATCTCCCTCGCGGACGATCACCTCACCGGGCTCCACACGATGGAGCCGACAATCGTAACGCAAGATTCCCGACAGCGGTGTCGCACGGGGAAACGCGGACTGATCCATTTGATTGAACGGGCCGCGCGTGCGCAGCCACGCGACATCGGCATCCGTCATGGATGCGTCGAGCGGTTCGTCCCATCGGCTGGGACGCTGCACCGGAATTGTCGGGGTCGAGTCCATCGCCCTTTCCATAGGCTCTGACGAAAACCAAGGTCAAGCGCAATCAGGGAACTGACGGGGGCCGGGCGGACTGGGCCGACTGGGGCGGACTGGGCCGACTGGGGCGGACTGGGCCGACTGGGGCAGGGGAGTTGATTTCCACACCCTGGCGAGCGGCCTGGCAAACAACGATGCCTGGCGTTGCCGATCGGCCGGTCGACTGTCACCACCGCATTTCGGGTATACTGGCCGTCGTGGAGATCGGTGAATGGGGCCGCTCGGTCTCGGTGATTTTCGACCGGTGGCCGCAAATCACGTTGTTCCCGAAAACGATCGCGAGAACGTTCCTTGAAGTCGTCGTTTGAATTCCAGCCCACGAATCCATTTTCGACGTCGTTCATTGCGCCGTCGCAGGTCGTCTATCGGTTCTCCCACGGAGCCAACGCGACCAATCCGCACAACGTGGACGCGCAATTGGAGTCGCTGCTGGCGAAGCTGAAAAGCACCCGCCGGGCGGTGATCGTCGGGCCCCACGGGACCGGAAAATCGACGCTGCTGCATACTTTTCTACCCAAGCTGCAGCGGAGCTATCCGCAAGTCGCGTTCCACCAGCTCAGCAACGATCCCTCGATGAGCCTTGGCAAACGTTTGGCGGATCGGTTTCGAGCCGGCAAGCGGATTCGCCAACGACTGCTGGAACTTCCCCAAGACGGCCTGTTGGTCGTCGACGGCTGGGAACAGATGACACACGTTTCCAGGTTGCGCGTCGCACGAACCGCATCGAATCGAAAATTGACGCTGCTTGCGACCTGCCACTACCGCATGCCCGGATGGACGGTGCTTCACGAAACCCGGGCGAACCCCAAACTGATTCGCTCCCTGGCCGACGACCTCTTGTCCGATTCGCCCTATGAGCTTCGCAAGATGATCGATGGCCACTTAAAAGACCGACGGCTCACGCCGACGACCAATGTCCGGGAACTGTGGTTCGAGATGTATGATATGGTCGAAGACGCCCACACGCACGAACTAAAATTCCACGGCTGACGTAAACCTCTCGCTGCGACGGTTCCGCGCCAACCGTACCCTGTTCGATGGACCGCCTCGGACGCCTTCCCGATTCCGCCCCTGCTCCCCACCACCTGCTCCGATGCGACTGCCTGTCATCCTTGTCCAGAACCCGCCTGCCTCGGCTGCCGGTCTTGCAGAGTCCCTGGTCGGCAACCTGATCGGACGCGCCGGCTTGGATTTGACCCTCGTCGGACGATTCGACTCCCTCGCCGGCGATTCAACCGACCGGATGACCCTGGACGGGATCACGGTGCCGTCGGCCATCCTCGATTGGCGATCGGAGTCGGAGATGATGGAGGTGCTCGCAACGATCGAGTTTCATGGATCGCGTTGCCCCCACCAACTCGATCCGGGCGGACCGTTTGCGCCGGGCAAGTCATCGCGGCGCCTATTTCTGTTCGATTTGACGAAACATCAAGACGTCCACACGATCGTTGCGGAGCTGGATCGCCTGAGGGCTTCGTTGAGTGTCAAAACCGTTTCGCTCGGCGGCCTGGGATCGGTCGGCTCGGCGACAGTGAAACCCGCAGCGAACAGGGACACGGGGAACAGGGACACGGGGAACAGGGACACGGGGAACAGGGACACGGGGAACAGGGACGATGAAGCCACGGTACGTCCGGTCCCGGTGACTGCTGTCCCTCGCCAACCGACTCCGGTCGCCCCCGCCTCGCCCCGGTCAGACGAGAACTTGGACAGTCTGATCGATCAGCTGGATAACCTGGACGTGTAGCTTCTGCAGCTTGCGAGCGGAAAAGGCGGCAGGTACGAATGGCACGGGCATAAGAGTTGGTGTGCAGGCTTTAGAGACCGTCCAGCTTAAGACGATCGCTTTTCTGATGTACGATGGCCCTTCCGGGCCGTCGCCCGTGGGGCTCTGCGCGACGACCTAGAAAGGACGTCGTACACCCCTCCGCCGACCACCTCTCACCAATCGGTCAGATCATTCAGAATTGTCGCGTTTCGCGCTAGCCCTAAGCTGGACGGTCTCTTTAGCCGCCCCCTGTCGCTGCGTAGCAGCGACAGGGAATCGCCTCAAGGCTGACACCAACGGTCTCTGACCGGCCTGTCGATTGAGTGAGCCGCGACGCGTAAGCGGCCGGGCATTTCGGCGCCCGCCCGAGGCCTTACGGCCAGCGGCTCACCATTGCCTCCGCTGATCCCGATTCAATCAACAGACCGTGACGCGTCCCGCTGACAATCGTTTCTAACGCAGCTTGGCGGCGAAGTGGGGTCCGCCGTACAGGGCCGCGTCGCCGAGCATTTCTTCGATGCGAAGCAACTGGTTGTACTTGGCCATCCGGTCACTACGGCTGGCCGATCCGGTTTTGATCTGGCCGGTGCACAGGGCGACGGCCAAGTCGGCGATCGTGCTGTCTTCGGTTTCACCGCTGCGGTGGCTGGTCACGGCGGTGTAGCCGTGGCGTCCGGCCAACTGAATCGCGTCGATCGTTTCGGTCAACGAACCGATTTGGTTGACCTTGATCAGAATGCTGTTGGCGATTCCTTCGTCGATGCCTTTTTGCAGACGCGTGACGTTGGTGACGAACAAGTCGTCGCCGACCAATTGAACTCGGTCACCGACGCGCTCGGTCAGCTTCTTCCAGGTTTCCCAGTCGTCTTCGTCACAACCGTCTTCGATGCTGCAGATCGGGTATTTTTCGCACCAATCGGCGAGGAAGTCGACCATTTCGTCGCCGGACAATTGTTTGCCGTCGATGGAATACTTCTTCTGGTCGCGGTCATAGAATTCGGTCGACGCCGCGTCGAGCGCGATCCAGACCTGTTCGCCGGCTTTGTAGCCTGCCTGGTCGATCGCTTGCATGATGACGTCGAGCGCTTCCTGGTTGCTCTTCAGGTCCGGCGCGAAGCCGCCTTCATCGCCGACGGCGGTGTTGTAGCCCTTGCTGCTGAGCACCTTTTTCAGGTTGTGGAAGATTTCGGTGCCGCATCGCAGTGCATCGCTGAACCGTTCGAAACCGAGCGGCATGACCATGAATTCTTGGATGTCGACCGAGTTATCGGCGTGCTCGCCACCATTGATGATGTTCATCATCGGTGCGGGCAGCAGGCGTGCCCCGACGCCGCCGAGATAGCGGAACAGCGGTTGTCCGGTCGAGGCGGCGGCGGCGTGAGCGGTCGCCAGCGAGACGCCCAGGATGGCGTTGGCGCCCAGGTTGCTTTTGTTTTCGGTGCCGTCCAAGGCCAACATGGCGGAGTCGATTTCGGCTTGATCGAGCGCGTCCATGCCTTGCAGGGCTTGGCCGATCTTTTCGTTGACGTTGGTGACGGCCGTTTGAACGCCCTTGCCCATGTAGACGGACTTGTCGCCGTCACGCAACTCCCAAGCCTCGTGGGCGCCAGTGCTGGCACCGCTGGGGACCGCCGCGCGGCCGTGGGCGCCGTCTTCCAGCAGGACTTCGCATTCAATGGTCGGGTTGCCGCGGCTGTCCAGAATTTGGCGGGCGTGAATTGCTTCGATCAGGGTCATCGGGGACCTCTCGAGAGTGTTGGGGGTGTGGCGGGAAGTGTTTTGTTGACGACGAGCGCGTGCCATCGCTTGTCCGATTGGTCGGCATTCTGTCCAATGCGCGTCACAGTGGCTACCCGCCGAGTACTTTTGACGCATTTTCCGCCGTTCTGCTATCCGCAATGTTCACTGGTCTGGTCGAAACAATGGGCGATCTCGTCGAAATGGTCGACGATCCGCCCGGAAAACGCCTTCGAATCCGCTCGTCGCTGATCACCAGCGACGCCGCGATCGGCGACAGCATCTGCATCAACGGATGCTGCCTGACGATCGTGGCGATCGACGGGGATGTCGCCGATTTCGAGGCCGGCCAGGAAACCCTTTCGCGGACCAATTTGGGCAAACTCGTCACCGGGGACCGCGTCAATTTGGAACGCTCCCTCGCCGTCGGCAGCCGGATGGGCGGCCACTACGTCAGCGGGCACGTCGACACCCTCGGCGAGCTGATCGAGCGTACCGAAGACCCGCCGTGGGCGAATCTGCGGTTTCGACTTCCATCCCAGTACGCCAGCCAGGTCGCCAGCAAGGGCAGCATCGCGATCGATGGGATCAGTTTGACGGTCGTCGACGCCGACGAGGATTCCTTCACCGTTGCCTTGATTCCGCACACCCTGGCCATGACGACTTTGGGATTTCGCAACATCGGGGATGCCGTGAATCTGGAGACCGACATTTTGGCCAAATACGTGCAACGCTCGCTGGGATTGCTCTCGGACGACCAGATCCACGATCCAAACAGCAAAGCGGACGGATGAATCAACCACGCCAAACAGCCAGCTATCTGTCCAAACGACTCGCCGAAGCCGGGTTGCGGCCCGTTTCCAAATACGGCCAAAACTTTTTGATCGACCTGAACCTGGTCGACCTGATCGCCAACTCGGCCGAGCTGCGAAAAACCGACGTGGTTTTAGAAATCGGAACGGGTGTTGGATCGCTGACCTCAAGACTGTCCGATGCCGCCGGCGCCGTGTTGTCGGTCGAAATCGACATGAACCTGCATCAGCTGGCCGGCGAAGAATTGGCCGGGCGACTGAACGTCAAACTGCTCCAAGGCGACGCGCTGCGGAACAAAAATTCCTTGCGCGATGACTTGAAAGGCTTAATCGTCGATGCCATGCAGCGCATCGGCCAAGACGCACGGTTCTTGCTGGTCGCCAACCTGCCCTACAACGTGGCCACACCGATCATTTCGAATCTGCTGCACCAGACGCCGCCACCCGATGCGATGGTCGTGACCATCCAAAAGGAATTGGCCGAGCGAATCGTCGCAGTGCCCGGGACGAAGGATTACGGGGCACTGAGCATTTGGATTCAGTCGATGTGTCACGCGGAAATCGTACGCATCCTCGGCCCCAAGGTGTTTTGGCCGCGGCCGAAAGTCGATTCGGCGGTGATCCGATTGGATCTGGATCACCAGCGACGCGACGCCATTGGTGACCTGGACTATTTTCACCAGACGGTCCGCGCGCTGTTCTTCCACCGGCGAAAATTCTTGCGCAGCAACGTCGTCAGCGCGATGAAGAACCGGCTGGACAAGTCCCAAGTCGACGAAATACTGCAATCACTCGGACACGGTGAAACGGCGCGTGCCGAAGAATTGTCCGTCGAACAAATCCAACAACTCGTCGAAGCCCTGCGGATCGCCGAGTCGAACGTCGGATAGGCTTCCAGCCCCGCCACCCCAGCGGGACGCGTCAGCGAGTGGCACGTGCCATCTACTTTGACGCCAGGCAGGGTGTTTGATGTTAGCGGTAGGGCGCGAGCCCTCCGGTCTTTCCCGGTGTTGTTGCAACGCAACCGGACGGCTCGCGCCGTTCCGCTAACACCGTTCGAGCCAAAGTAGAGGCATTGGGCACACGCCAATCGGCTGACGTCAAGCGAACGCCGGCTACTCTTCAACCGGCGCCTTGACCTGCACCGGCGTGGCAAACTCGCCGTCCATTTCATAGGGCAACTCCCAGACACGCTTGCCGGTTGAATCGGCAAAGTACAGGTGGCTTTCGCTCAGCTTCGTCGGATCCCCATCGGCCCAAAAGACAAAAAACGGATCATTGGCTCCCATCGGACGACGCGCGTAATTGTGGTTGCGCTCGCTACCGGACGTGATTTGCGTTTCCCGCTGCCACGTTGCCCCCTGGTCTGCGCTCGTCCATGTCACCAGCTCGCCACCGCCTTGGTAGGGCTGTGGCCCCGATTCGGACGGAATCCGACAGGCCCACCTTTCGCCGTCCAAATACAAACTGCCCATGTCATAGTTGTGGTCCGTGCCGCAGATGACCGACGTTTTCCAAGTCTGGCCATCCCAACGGGTCACGCGGAACTGACGAGGGTCGTTCGGCGGTCCCGGCTCGTGTCCCGGGCTGGTGACGTACAACAGGACCGGGTGTCCGTCACGGTCAAACCCCATGTCTTTCAAATAGACATTCAACTTTTGCGACGCATAATCGATCACGCGCGCCGGCGACACGACATCCTGAAGCGGCGGTTGGATGGGCGTTCCATCAATCGTCGTCCATGTCTGCCCCCGATCGCGTGTCTGGACATAATAAACATCGGTGCGTTGATCGACGACGCCGTTGGGATGTCGATTGAAGAAGGTGCCGGTCACGTCGCCGCGTGTCGCGCTGGTTTGATAATGTCCGCCACGACTGTCACCCGGCTCGCGAATCCCGGCCAGTTTCTGATCGGCGGTCCATGTGACACCGTCATCGCTGGTTTCCCAGTACAGCTCGCGGACACCGGTGTACTTCGTAAACAAGTGCAAGAACCCTTCGCCGGAAACATGATGCGGCTGCGGGTACGTCATCTCTTCCTCAGAGATCAGCTCAAAGCCATCGATGCTGTACGGTTTGACGCTCTTGTACTTGAATCCCGGTCGCACCCGGCCACGACCGCTGACGAAAACCCACAGATAGCCGGCATCATCGATGGCGATACTGGGGTTGTCGTGTGGATCATTGACCGTCTGTTTGTCATGCACCACGACCGGTTTGGGAACCCGGTTTGACGCGTGATCGTAGTAGGAAATCATGCACAGCAGGTGCCGTTGGTTCGGCGCCGTTGTTCCGCCATAGACAAAAAACGTCTTGTCGACTTGGGGACAGTAGATCGCAAGCGGCGTGTGCTTGGCGGTGTAGGTCCCCAATCCGCCGGAGTATTTGTCTCCGTAGGGAAACACCGGTTTTCGCGATGCTTTTCCGTACGGCTGTCCATCGTTGCCCTTGCCGTAGAACTGACCGAGTGTAAACCAAATGCCCTGGTAACCGCCCATGCGTTGCCCGTTCAACGTGGGCGTTTGTGCCGCAACGTTGCCGGCGATGATGACGCCGAACACCAGCGACAGCCATCGTTGCTGCACAGCGTTCAGACGTCCCGCACCGCCGAGGCATTGGCGATTGGGAACGTCCAGCTCAAGGCGACGGTTTTCCTGGGTACGATGGCCCTTCCGGGCCGTCGTCCGCTGGACTCCCAACGACGACCCAGATCGGACGTCGTACAACGGTCCGTTGACCGCATCACACTCAATCGACGAGACCATTGGTCTTTGTTGCGTTTCGCGTCTTTTCCAAGCTGGACGGTCCCGGAAGCCCAGGCACCAGCAGCGTGTGCCCGTTACGTTCGTTTCAGTCATCAGTTTTGGGCTCCTAAACAGTAGAGATATTCCTGGCGTCGGTCACCTTCGTAGTGAGCGACTCTCGTGTAAATGTGGCTGTCACAGATCGTCGGCGTGGCGAACACGCTCTCACCCAGCTTGTTTTCGGCGACCTTTTCGAACCGCCGTGGGCTTGCCTTGAAAACGAACGTTTCCCCCTGCTCGTTGGTCGCGTAGATCCGATCACCCACCAGAACCGGCGAACTGCTGAACACGCCGCCCAGTCTGGCTTTCCAGACGGTCTGGCCGGTCGCACAGTCGACGCATTCGGCGATTCCGGCGTCGAGCGTCATGTACAAGTAACCGTCTTTGTGCAACATCGACGGGACGTAGGTTCGGGTGTTGGTCCGCCAAGCGACCTTGCCCGATCCGTCGGCGAGGACGGCCGAGACGTGGTTGTCGGGATACCCGCCGCTGGTAAACACATGCGTGCCATCGGTCAGGGTCGTCGTCACGCATTCGGTTGTCGAACCTTCGATTTCCCAGAGCGTTGCGCCCGTGCCGGGATCCAGGCTGGTGACAAGATCACAACCGGTGAACACCAACTGGTCTTTGCCCGAGACGTTCAAGATCGACGGTGAGGCGTAATTCGGTTTTGCGGGACGATCACGACGCCAAACGATTTCGCCCGTCGCGCGGTCCATGGCGACGATCGCGCCACCGCCTTTGTTGTCCGCCGAGCAGATGACCAGATCCTGGTAAATCGCCGGCGACGATCCGTAACCTTGGTGAATGACGTAGTCGGACAATTTCTGTTGCCAAAGAATCGTTCCGGCCAAATCCAGAGCGGTCGTGTGAACGGCTCCATCGTTGAAGAAATTGATAAATAATCGCTCGCCGTCGGTGGCAACGGTCGAGGAAGCCCACGATGCTTTTTCATTCGCTTTCCGTTTGCCCTTGGACTCGTAGTTGCCTTGGTGCACCACCGATTCCCACTGCAACGCACCACTCTGGCGATCCAAGCACAGCACCACTTGCACCTGGCGTGTGTCATCGGCGGTCGCCAAATAGACATGCCGCCCAAACAACATCGGCGATCCGTGGCCACGACCGGGTAGCGCGGTTTTCCACGCCACGTTCTCCGTTTCACTCCACCGCGTCGGCGGGTTCTGGTCCGGCGCGGCGCTGCCGTCTCGCTGCTGCCCCCGCCACCACGGCCAATCGGTCGCGGGAAACGTGGGCGTCTGGGCGGACGCACTGTTCAACGCGAATGTGCTGTTCAACACGAACGTGCTGCCCAACGCGACGGTGAGCAGAGCAACGGCGGAAAAGGAGGTCTTGAACATCTTCAGTGCAGAATACTCGGGAGACGATTTTGTGTTTTGTAGAGGCCACAGCATAACGGGGTTCGCCGACCAAGCGTGGACCGAGTGAGAAAGCCCACCGATGGCAAAGCGGCCCCACGGTTCGATTGCGTACCTAGCATCCGTAGGTACGCCTGGCCATCCGTGGGTCCGTTTTTTCACGGCACTTCAATTGATGAATCACGGCGGTACTAGGCCCCTAAGGCCGCGCGCAACGCCGGTTCGATCGCGTTGGCCTGGTTGAAGAAACCGAGATCCGAAGGATGGGATCCGTCGGTGGTGTCGTCGCGATTCTCGGCCAACAGACTTTCACCGTCGACATAAAACAACCGTTCCGTGCCGGCGTCCAGCAATCTGCGGTAGGCCGCCTGGAACGCTTCGCGACTGGTCTGATTACGGGTCTGTTGTGACTCCAGCAACCATGACCCCGAATAGGAACGGTCTTCGACCAGCACGATCGGGACCTTCGGATGGGCCTCGCGAAGTTGTTGGACCATCGGTTCGGTGCGCTCGGTGATTTCGGCGGCCACCATGTTGGGCAGACAATCCAAGACGTAAACCGCGGGATCCAATTCGACCAAGAATTGACCGACTTCTTGTTCCAGTTTGCCGTTGCCGGAAAACCCCAGGTTGATCACCGGGCGATCGAGTCGACGGCCGAGAATCGACGGATGCGGCATCCCCGGTCGCGACGCGCAAGCGCCGTGCGTGATCGACGTGCCGTAAAACACAATGGACTTTTCGCTGCGCGGCGCGATCGGTTCAAACCGGCTCGAGGCGTCGACGCCGATCTTCAGCGATTCGGTTCCGTTGTACAGCGGCAGATAGATCGAGTAGTCTCGCGCGCCGGGACGAAGCCCCTTGACCAGTGTGGTCTGCATGTGCTGCGCGTTGGGTTTGCTAACTGCCACCCACTTCCAATTCCCCTGTTCGTCTTTGGCGTAAAGATCCAAACCGCTGACTCCCGTTGCCGGCATGTGTGGCATGGCAAGGTTGGACGACGTGACCGAATGGTCGACTCGGATCTCGCGGGCGTCGGTTCGAAATCGGACCAGCATTCCGGCCGAATGCCGACTCAGATTCCAGACCGCATCGCGAACAACGCCCTTGGCTCTTGCGGGTAGGCGGTCGAAGTATTTTTCGGTGTCGTCGAATCCGCGGCCTTCGACTCCCCAATCACGGACATCGTGCCATTGGGTTTCGGAGGAATCGGCGGCCGACGTCCATCGAGGTGTCGCCGATGCCGCGATGCCCGCGGCGGAGAGAGACAGGAATTGGCGACGAGAGCAATCGATCTTCATTCGAGAGTCTTTCTGAGGTGGGGATGAAGGTGGGAGCCGCACATAATAACCGAAGCTCTGATCCAGCACCGTCGCACAACAAGAAAACGGCTCCGGCCTCAGCATCGGAAACCGTGCAGTTCCGACCGTCACCCTCCCTGGCAGGGAGGGTTGAGCGCAGCGAGGGGAGGGTCGATTGGCTGTGACAAAGTGACGCCCAGCCACAAAGAACTCCCCCCGGCCGCTCACACCTGGCGTCCGCCCCTCCCTAAACGGCGGGCGCGGTGAAGCATTTCTTAGCGGCAGGGCGCGAGCGGGTTGTCGATTTAGTCGATGTTTCGAAATCAACGCGATCACCCCAGCCCGACGCGTTAGCGAGGGGCGCCGCGTCGCCCCTTGCTAACGCATGTGGGCTAAAATCGACAGCCCGCGAGCCCGCCGGTCTTTTACGGTGCAACCGGACGGCTCGCGAGGACCCGGGGCGATCGGCTATAACGTCGCCTCAACCAGACAAACGTTTTTCCCGTGAGTTTCCAGGATGCCAGACGCTCCTTCGCCGGCCATTTTCGCCGGCATTCCGCTTAAAAACCCATCGCTCTTTCGCCGTATCTGCGTACCACTCGGAGACCCCGCGGCTTGGATTGAAACCACTGATCGGCGTGTGGCGTTGGTTCGCGATATCGAAATGGACCGCGTCCGTGGACTCAGCAACGCCGACCGTGTCGTCTGCCCCATGGACTATGAGCCGGCAGGAAAGCTGGACGCGGATCGGGAGACCGCAACCGCGCAAGCGGTGGCAGAGTTCTGCCGACGCGAGAACCTGGCGACCGTCCGAGTCGATCGCAGCTTGCCCTTCGTCTTTGCCTGGCATCTTCAACAGGCCGGTATTGAGCTGTCGTACGATCCCGAGCTGGGCGTCATCGACCGGCGTCAAAAATCGGAACAGGAAATCGAGCGGTTGGCTGAAGCCCAGTCGGTCACCGAATCGGTGATGCGATACCTCTGTGAAACCATCGCCGGATGCACCGTCGCGGCCGACGGCACGTTGGTGCACGAAGGCGAAACCTTGACCAGCGAGCGTGCCCGGGCGCTGGCAGCCGCCGAATTTCTGAAGCGTGATTATTCAATGTCACACGGTGCGATTGTGGCGACCGCCCCCGATGTTGCCGATTGTCACCATGCCGGAGCCGGCGCCCTCCGAACGGGCGTTCCCGTGATCGTCGACCTGTTTCCGATGAACAATGAAACACGGTACTGGGGCGATTGCACCCGGACCGTCGTTCACGGCCAACCGAGCGAGACCGTTCGCAAGATGCACGACGCGGTGGTTGCCGCCAAAGCAGCCGCCGTCAAGCAGCTCCGTGTCGGCCAGACGGCCGAGTCGGTGCACTTGGCTGCCAACCAGGCATTGCTCGATGCCGGGTTCGAATTGTCCCGTGGAACCGTATCGGACCAGCCCACGATTCAGCACGGGACCGGCCACGGGATCGGGTTGGACGTGCATGAACCAATCTTGTTGGACCTAGGCGGCGGACCGGTGCTGGAACGAGAAGTGTTTACGATCGAACCGGGGCTGTACGGTCGCCGGGATGGAGGCGTCCGCGTCGAAGACATGCTGGTCGTTCGTGACGGCGACGCCCAGAGCCTGAATCAACTGCATGAAGGACTCGACTGGACATGACACCCTCGGATCAGAATCAGCCCGATGCGGCCAAGATCGGGATCGTGACCGTTTCAGACCGCGCCAGTCGGGGCGAGTACGAAGACTTGGGCGGGCCGGCGATCGACGCCTACCTGCGCCAGGTGTTGACGAGCCCCTGGACGCCGATTGCGCGAGTGATTCCCGATGATCGCGAGACCATCGAAGCGACGCTACGACAGCTCTGCGAAATCGAAGACTGCTGCCTGGTCGTGACCACCGGTGGCACCGGGCCGTCGGAGCGAGATGTCACGCCGGAAGCCACCGAAGCGGTCTGCGATCGCATGATGCCGGGCTTCGGCGAGCTGATGCGGAAGGTTTCGCTGGAAAAGGTCCCAACGGCGATTCTGTCCCGACAGACCGCCGGCCTACTGGGAGACAGTCTGATCATCAACCTGCCGGGAAAACCCAAAGCAATCGCCGAGTGCCTCGACGCGGTCTTCCCCGCCGTCCCCTACTGCATCGACCTGATGAACGGACCGCGACTCGAGACAAATCCAGAACGGATGACGGCCTTTCGGCCGAAAGGGAAGTAGCGGAAGCGAGCGTGCGATGACAGGCTGGAAGCCTATCCCACCTGATGCCCGCCTTCGGCCGAAAGCGAAATCGCGCCGCCATCGGGTAGCGACACGTTCAAGCATCCGCCATCCAAGTGGACACGCGGGACCGGAGATGTCGGTTCGGCTGGCAGTGAAAGATGAAAACCGAGCCAGCCGGCCGAATCATTCGAACCGCAACGTTGGACATTCACGATGACCTGATTGGCAATCTGCTGGCCAAAGTCGGGACAGTATAGGCTGACTTCAATGGAAAGGTTCGCGGATTCACCGAGACGCTTCACCGTGTAGATCAACTCTGGTGCGTCGGGGTGAAACGCGGTGACGATGGATCGACCGGGACCGGGCGCCAGTCGCCAGTCCGGATGCCAGTGCAAGCGAGAGGCCGCATCGACCGGTCCAGGATCGCCATCGAACCAATCAAGCACGGTCCAGGCGGATCCGCTCCAGACGACGATCCGGCCTACCGGACAACCAAAACCGTCATGCGCGGCAGCGCACCACGAATACCCATCCGTCGTACCACGGTGCTGCCAGATCACCTTTCCCCGGCGGCCCATGCGAAAACTGGACCAGATGTCGCATTGTTCTCGCGATCCGAGTTGCAACACGTTGTGGGCCGACGTCCGGCGGCAACGCTGACGCAGCTGACCGGGTTCATAGTCAAAATTCCCGGTGTCGACGATCGCGTCTCGGCCACCGAGTGTGGCGGTGATCTGAAGCAGGTCGGCGTGTGCGTGGGCCGGCAGGTGATCACATCCGAGCGGGCCGACGTCAAACAACAGACGGTCGCCGCGGTCGGTTTGCGTTGCCCAATAGTCGGCCGTCGGATTGCCTCGCGCGTCGGGATCCCAGAATGCCTCCGCCCACTCGAAGAGCTTGTCCAAATCCGGTGTTTCGCCGCGCGCCGAGTCGGCCAGCAAGGGAAAGTGACCGTCGGGTTGACGAATCCACTGAGCAAACTGAAACATCTGGCTGATCACGATCCTGAGCGGATCCAACACGCTCGACTGGGCAAATCGGGCCGCTTCGGCGCATTGCAAGACACTAACCATCATCAACGCGTGATAAGTCGGCGCCCGCTCGTAGTGCTCGCCCGACGGCAAGATTTGTTCGTCCAGCTCGGCAAGCAGTCTGGGCTGAACCGATGTCCCACCGGCTGCGGCCCCAAGGTCCAGATACGATTCTGCGAGGGAGAGTGCGGTCAGGTTTTCCAGTAAATGGTTTCCGCCGAGATCCCATTCGCAGTTGCGCCGCAGCCAGAGGACTTGGTCGGCGACGCTGCGCCAGAATTGTCCCGCGATTGCGGCGGGTGGTTCGTGGGCAGCGGCGAGGGAAAGCCAGACGGGCAGACGTCTTGAAATGCAAAACGGGTGCCACGCATCGGGGTCTCGCGTCGGTCCCTGATGACGCGGCTGCCCCAGCCACGAGCGGACAATGTTATAAGCGGCATCCGCGCCCTGCTGGTCGGCCAGGTCGGTCAGGTATTCCTGGCACTGAAGATGAAAACGCCACAACCGTGGCGCGGCGGGATTCCAGTCCATTTCGGGTTCATCGCCCGCGGTTTCGATTCGCAGATCGCGCGTTTGATGGAGGAATCGAAACTGCCCGGCGACGATGTCGGCTGCTTGGGCGTTGCGCTCGGGCCAAAGCAGTAATCTGCGTGCGGCGATTCGCTGGAACGCGGACCGGGCGCCCGGCTTCCAGCGAGCCTGGCTTTGCCCGGCTTGAAAGACCAACCGCTCGGGCAAACGCCGGCGAAGATGACGCTGCACGGTCCGGTACAGCCGCCAGGCGAATTGACGTGGTCGATGGTAGCGAAGCAGTGCGACCAGACGAGACAGGCGGCGCGGTGCCATGGAATGTCTTGCAGATCAGCGACGCGTGCCGCCGGAGGACGCGACAGGGGTCAGTTTCGAATCATCTGATCCGTCGCCCGACCTTTCCCCCCAGTCTCGATCCTCTAGACAAAACACGTCACCTTGGGATGTCCGCCGGATGATCGACAACATGTCCCGCGCAAGCTGGTCTCGGTTAAAGTGTTCGATCACGAACCTGCGCCCGTTTCGCCCCAGCTCCCGGACGGCACCTGGGGCGCCGATCATCCAATCCAGAATTTCAAACAGCTGGGCGTCGTTTTCCGGCTCCATCGCAACGCCGCTCTCGGCCGCGAGCACGATGTCCAGGGCACGCCCGCGAACGCCCATGATGATCGGCCGCTCCATCGCCATGGTTTCAAAGATTTTTGACGGGATGACGTGCTCGAACAGGTCCACCTTGCTGAGGTGCACCAAGCAGGCATCCGAGGCCGAGAGGACCTGGGGAATCTCCGATTTGTCCAGACGGCCGGTCAATCGAATCAGATCGCCGAGCCCCAACTCCGCAACCGTGCGCCGCATTTCCTCCAACTTGGCTCCGCCACCGACAACCAGAAACACGACGTCTTCTCGGCCGACCGCTTCGAAACGCTGTGCCGCATTGACGATCACGTCCAAGCCATGCGCCATGCCGACGGTCCCGACATAGGAACAAACGAATTTGCCGTCCAACTCAAATCGTTTGGAGAACGAAGCACAATCGGTTTCAGGCTGGAATTGTTTCGGATCCACCCCGTTGGTCACCATCGAGATTCGATTCGCCACGTCAACCTTGGAAAGGATGTTGTCACGGTATCCCGGACCGACGGTGACGATGTGGTCGGCACTGCGGTACATCCAACGTTCCATCCACTCGAGTGCTCGAATGATCACACCGCGGCGAATCGCACCGACGGTCACAATCGACTCCGGCCAGATGTCGCGGACTTCCAACACCAGCGGACACCATTTCAACCAGCTGGCCAGAACCCCGGTGACTCCACAAAAAAATTGGGGCGTGGTCGCGACGATCACATGCGGACGTCGTACGAAGAACACAAACGCCACCAGTGCAGAAACCAGATAGCTGAGATAGTTGAGGATCAGCCCGATTCGCCCGGGACTATTCTGAATCAAGGTCCAAACGCGGACGACCTCCACACCATCGATCGTCTCCCGCTGCGGCCACAAGCGGTTTTTGTACCCGCTGTACACCTTTCCGTCCGGCACGTTCGGCGCGCAGGTAATCACCGTGACTTGGTCAACATTTGGCTCGCGCAGCCACCGTGAACAATGATCTGCCGTTCGAGACGCCGGTGCATTCCCTTCCGGCGTAAAGTAATGCGAGAAGAATACGATTTTCACAAAGCAAAGAGCGTTAGATAGAAAATGGTGATCACTGAGCGGTCAATCTCGCATCGACGGGGGATCCTACATGATTGTCCATGCCAAGAACACTCGCAAGCATCCAAACACCTGAACACGCAGATTCGAATAGGATCCCCTTGGATATCGGGAAAATTATTCCAATTTTCATGGCGAATGAATAACGACCGTCAATTAGATGGCGGCGAGTCGTTCCAACAGCCCAGCGTGGTTCGGCGCCCGTCGCTGATCGGACAACGATACAGCGAGAAAGGCTGGAGTTGACTGGTGAGATTTGCGGACCGAGAAGGCTAAGAGAAGGCGGACATCTGTGTGCGAATTTGCTCGTCAGCGTCGATCGTCGCTAGACTAACCTCGATCAATTCTTCCGTCGGGATCGGCCAACGGCCTTCACGACAAGCCAGCTGTAGGAACGCTTCGACTTCACCGGCGTGCCCCTTGTCCTGGCCGCGTGTCTTGAGTGATTTTTTGTCGCCGACCACGTAGGATCGTCGGAAGTTGTCGACCACGAATACTTTGCCGCCGGCGAACACTTCAATCCGCTCTTTGGCAAACGCTTTATGTCCGTTGGCCAGATAGTGAATGGTGGCGATCGATCCGTCCTGGAAGGTCAACTGAATCGCGGCGCAATCACCGAGAATCCCGTCGCCGCCTCGCATCGCGGTCGCGACCACGCTCTCGACCGGACTGTCGGCGATGAATCGCGCGAGATCGATAAAGTGACATGCTTCACCGATGATTCGCCCGCCACCTACCTCCAAATCTTGCGTCCAGTGGTCCGCGGGAATTTTCCCCGCATTGATGGTCAGAACCAGGGCTTTGGATGAACTCGTCGATCGCAGCCAATTCTTTAACGCCACGGTGTGCGGGGAGAACCGACGATTGAACCCGACCATCAAACGCTGTGACGGATTCTCGTTCAAGCAGTCACTCACCTGATTGAGATCCTCTCGATTCATCGCGAGAGGTTTTTCGACGAAGACGTGCTTCCCATGCGTCAAAGCCTGGACGACAAACGACGCGTGCGTGCTGTGCGGTGTTGTGATAAACACGGCGTCGACCGTCTCATCCTCAAGCACCGCACGCGTGTCGGTTCCGCACCGAGAGAATCCGAATTTTTTCGCCGCGTGAGACGCCGAGACTCCAGTCCCGCTGGTGATCGAATGACGGACCACGTTCTGCTTCGGCAACAGTGGCAGAAGCATTCGCGTGGTGAATCCGCCGGCACCGATGAACGCCACCGACGGATCATCCGTTTTGGATCCAGGCAACTCTTTGCTTTGGTTGCCGACCCACAATAATCGCGAGTGTCGTTCCGGTCGATTCTCTTGCTCGTATTCGAGCAGAATGCCCATCGCGCCCTTTTCGTGAATCGCTTCATAGCCTCTTAATGCATCGTCAAAAACGAAGCGATGGGTCGTCAAGGATTCAGTCTCGATCTTTCCACCATCGAGCAATTGCAGGACCGCTTCGAAATTCCGTTGCTCCGTCCAACGCACAAAGCCGATCGGATAGTCCAACCCGCGTTGTTCGTAGTTCGCATCGTAGCGTCCCGGACCATAAGAACACGACACCTGAAACGAAAGCTCTTTCTCATAGAAATCGGCACGTCGGAGGTTCAGTCCGACAACACCAACCAGCACAATTCTGCCGCGTTTTCGACACATCGTTGCGGCTTGATGGATCAGCTCGTCACTCTTCGTCGATGCCGTGACCAGCACTCCATCAACGCCCTGCCCGCCGGTCCAGTGCTCCGCAGCGAGGACAGGATCCTGATCGGCAGCGAGATTGACCGTCATCGCGCCGAATGATTCGGCAAGTTTTAGTTTGTCGTCGTCAAAGTCGATTCCCAATACCTCGCAACCGTGAGCGCGGAGCATTTGCACGGCCAGCAGTCCGATCAGACCAAGTCCACTGACGACAATTCGCTCACCAAGCGTCGGCTGCAATAATCGGATGCCCTGCAATCCGATCGCAGAAACCACTGTAAACGCGGCAGCCTCATCGGAAACACCAGACGGAATCTTTGCGACCAAATTCTCGGGCACGCTGACCATTTCAGCGTGCGGTCCATTGCTGATCACTCTGTCCCCAATGGCAAAACGCGATTGACGCGAAGTTTCCGCGACAACTCCGACATTGCAGTAGCCCAATGGAATCGGTGTATCAAGCTTTGCCCGAACGGCATCGACCGTCGTCAAAAGACCATCGGTCTTGATCTTTTGAAGGACCTGCTTGACCTTGTCCGGCTGCGATCGAGCCTTCGCAAGATAGCTCCCCTTTCCAAAATCAACGAGCATCTTCTCGGTGCCGAGCGACACGAGTGAACGTACACTCTGTATCAATACGCCCCCCTCGGCCCGCCGCGGGCAAGGGACTTCGGCGAGCAGCGTTTCACCGCTGCCAAGGTTTTGCAGAATTTGTCTCATGAATGCTTCTTTTAAACGCCTGTCACCGCATCAACCATTCGACAAACGGATCGAGCCGATTCGGCAGCACAATTTTGCTAGGGGGTAATGGATGAGGTCGAATCGCTTGCCGTCGACCGTCCGATTCGTTGGACAGCTCGGACCCGCGAATTGCCTCTCGGATCGAGCTTGCAATGGACTCAACCGACATCGCGTCAAACGTCCGCGATGCTTGAACGACATCGGCGAAGCACGCGTCCTGGGGGACGATCGCTTTACAACCCGCCGAAACGCCTTCGACGATTCCGAGACCGATCGTTTCCAAGAGGGATGGGAAGATCACGTACTCACACCTCGTGGCCAACGCGAGCCCTTCTGCCCACGCTACGGGACCAAGGAAGTGAACATTGGAAGGCACCTCGTTCGACGAAACCCTGTCGCTGCGGGAGATCGTCACGTAAAGGCTTGCATCATTTTCCGTTTGCTGAACACGTCGCCACGCTTCGAAAAGCCGGGCGTGGTTCTTGTGCGGACGCCCATCACTAATGTAAACGAAGGACCTAGGCTCGCGGAAACCTGTTTCAGCCTTGCGAATTGCGGTCTCTATCCCGCGCACATCGAAAAAGGGAAAGCACTCCATGCGATCCGCATCGCTCTGCACCTCTCGTTCCAGCGTTCGGCTGATCGTCGGAGTCTGCGTGATCCAAGCATCGGTATGTTTCGCATTTCGTTTCAATCCTTGCCGCAGCACGGCAAAGCGAAAACGGTCTTTCAAATTGTACCGGACGCGATTGTCCAGACTCGCGAGCAAATGAGCGTTCTGAAAGTACGTCGCGACCTCCACTCCGGCCAGCTCGCAAGTCGGCGGAATATTCCCAAAACAGAGCAATCGCTCGGGTCGGAACCGTTGCACGTTTTCAACGAGTGACCGCCGTCGGCTGCCCGAGAACGGATGACATGGAGCATTGAAAACAACGTTGGTTCGCTCAGATTTTGTAACGGCCAAGGATGAACGGGTATTGCTCGATGCAATCACTCGCGTCTCATTTTCCGGAAGTGCATCGATCAGCGTTCGCAGCAGCGTTCCGCCGCCGCCGCCACTCAGGTTGGTCGCATCGATCAAAAGGTGTATTGAAGACAATCGAATTCCTTTAGCCGCACATGCTACTGGGCTGGGATCAGCAATCTCAATTCTTCGTCCATCCTATGGGCGACGAATGCCGCCGTATGCGGATCGCAAAGCTCTTGAGACCGTTTCCCCATTTCTTTCCGCCGAACCACGCCGGTCTCGTGAAACCACAACATCGCTTCGAGAATCGCGTCGGAACTCCCCGGCTCAATCGCCAGACCATTGTCGTGATCGACGATCAAATCAGCGGTCGCACCACATGTCGTTGTCCCGATCAATGGCATTCCGCAACACGCCGCTTCTGCGAGTACCACGCCCCATGCGTCATAAACGCTGGGGAGAACGAATACATCTGACCGATAGAAGTATGCGGGCAACTCTGAGCCGTCCACAAAACCTTTGAAGTCGATTCCATCGGCTTGGCAAAGGTGATCGAGCGGCCCGCGCCCACATACGGTCAGCGCCCACGGGGAGTCGACCTGCCGGCGGTATCGCGAGTAAGCCTCACAAAGCAAGTCGAATCCCTTGCGTTGGATCAGCTGGCCTGCGAACAAGAACGACGGCGGATCACACTTCTCGTGCGCCCCGGCTTCAAATTGGTGGATCCGTTCCGAATCGACATTGTAAAGCCCGACGAGTACCTTCGACTCGGGTACGTTCCAGTACCCCATCAACTCACGCCCCGCCTTTCCCGGCACCCAAACTCTTGCCGATCGAGAAAAGAACGACCGCAAGGCAAATTTGCCTACGAACTGTTTCCATGTCCCGCGGAATGTGTTGTCCGCACAAAGAACGATTGGGAGATCACCGAGATCACGGTTCGAATAGAGCTTCGCGTACCCCTTGTACTGCCACCCGCTGATCATCAGCACGTCGGGAGAAACTCTTGCCACCAATTCTGCAACGGCTTCCGCATCGTTTGCAGTTTGCTCGGTCATTTCGAGTCTTCGAATCCCTTCGAAGAGCCTGTCGCTAACGGGCGACTCCCCTTCGCCCAAGTTGTCATTTCCGATGCCGGCAACGATCACTTCATGACCGTACATTGCCTCCATTGCCCGGCAGAATCCCGCCAAATAGCTCGGCAGCCTTGCCCACAGTAGCATCAGTTTCATCGTTGTTGAAATCCACCGGCTGTATGTTCAACCGCCCTAAATCGTTTGCAAGCGGAGGTCATCTTGGTCAATAGGTTGATGGATCAGACGGGTTCCCATAAGCAACCGGCTTGGAACTGATCGGCACCAAACGGTGCATGATCTTCATGCACACGATTGAGCAAACAATCCCAATGACCATCGTGTCGATGAAGAAATTGACTTCGCCACGTGGGATCGCAAACAGCTGGCCGAGCCCGGATAGCATGGGCAGTGTATAAATCAAATGGCGTCTGGAGTCGATATAGCCGTCCATCCACTTCAGTCCATAGCCGATCAAAATCGCATAGATGACCAATGCATACGCACCGCCTTCGCACATCGCATGACCGATCAAACCGGCCCCGACATTGAGTCCCCCGACGTTTCGAAGCCGGGCCTGTCCAGGAATCTGAATCCCCAATCCTTCCGGCTTGTCGCGCCAATACGCCCGTGGAACGAAATAGTGCACGGTAGCGCGAGCGGAATAAAGGTGGCGATAGGCGAAACGCTTCGGGTAGTTCTCCATGCACCACAGGGAAATCGTCGCCGACCCTTGAAAATTCGCCAGTCGTTGAAGGCCATGACCTATATCCGCCTCCATCATGTATTCGATCGACTGTGAAACGGTCCTGGGGTGGCGGACACGTGCCTCCGAGAATGCGGCAAGCAGAATAATCATGGGGCTGGTCAGCAGTACGACTGTCATCGCGAGCTTCGGCAGATTCACGTTTGCCATAAACTGCAAATGCCCAACCCAGGCAACGATCAATGCAAGCGAGAGCAGCCCCCGACGTCCGTATTCGGTTAAGTGCGGGACGCAGCTTGCTGCCAAAACAGCGAGGAAAACCCACATCAAGAATACGTTTTGCCGGTCTCGAAACCAAGCGTAACCCGCCATTCCAGTCGCGGTCGCCCCAATTCCGGAAGACGCATAGAGCATGAGGTCCGGCATCGCAATGAAGCCCAGCCCCCAAACAATCGTCGCGGCCAACGAAAGACCGACCGAATGCCAAAAAAGCGTATGCGTTCCAATCTCTTGAGGCTCGATGATTTCGGTTTCCCTAAACCTCGGGCTGAAAAACCGGTATGAAGCAAACAAGAAAACTAAGCAAAGGATTTCCAAACCAATATACTTCAATGAAGTCATCGATCCGGGGTCACTGATCTTATACGCCCAAAGCGAAAAACCGCGTCGATTGAGAAGCCAGATGTTTAGACCGAAGTTTTGAAAATAAAGAAATCCGAGAAGAAAAAGGTTTCGACAGCAAAATAACGGAACGCTACCTGTCCGATTGTCTCTCGCGACAAGAAAAACGACCGACACTGCAACCATCGCGTTGGCAACGATAAGAAAAAAGATCATGTGTGCACTTTTCGTTCAGACGCGGTCGGTTTCGACGCGTCAATTGGGGCAGTTCTGCTCAACGTTTCGGCTCAAGAGCACCATCGGATTTGCGGATCAAGCCCTTCATCCAGGCGTGGAGCTGCCGACACTGCGATTTGCGTTGGTAAACGGAGATAAATCTTGACGATTCATCCTGGAGAAATGACCGTGAAGCGTACATCGCTTCACACAACGCGCGTTTTAATTCGGAAACGGATGGGCTGTCGAGCACGGATGCGTGCGGCCACCGTTTTAAAAACAGCCTATCCGACCGCGTCGGGTTGACGTGAATCACCGGACGAGCTGACGCCAAGTATTCAAATAGCTTCGAACTCAGCCCCATCCCGGCAGCGTGGCGATCTGGAAGGTGACTGAACAACACGTCCGCAGCGATCGTTTCCGCAACTGCTTCCTGATGCGAAATCCTGCCCAGGAATCGAAACTTCAGTTTGTCGGTATCGCCCGGTATGCTCGACGGAACGTTGCCACAAAACCGCACGCTCAGACGCTTGTCTGGAAACGTTTCGCCGAAGGCCTTGGCGAGATTGATGAGTGTTTCAGGCTCGATCGTCGACGATGAAAAAATCTGAATGTGGGGCTGTTCGATCAACGGAGTTTGACCCGTTGCATGAATGATTTCTGCCATCTCATCGGGAACACCGTTGGTCATGAGCCTCATCTTATGAGCCCACTCGCTTCGATTTCGTCTTGCCCATCGAAAGTGAATCGGAATGGCATGCGTGACGAGCGACGCTCGTTCATAAACAGAATTCTCGAATCGGTTGGTCAGGCAACGCTTGGCAAAGTTGGATTTTGACGAACTGAAACGCTTGTCGATCGTGAAGGGATCCCTGAAGTCCGCAACCCAAGGCACTTTCATTGCGCCGGCGATTCGGCCCCCTAGCCAATGAATCGAATGGGGAGGGCTAGAAACCAGGAGAATATCAGGAGAGACCGACTCAGCAACGGAGAGTGCCTTCGTCAATAAACGACGCTGCCTCCAAATCGCCACGTCCGGAACAGAAATTCCGTTCATCAATGCAGTGGCAATCTCCCGAGCAGCTCGGTTGACCTTTTGCGAGGCGGATCTCGAAGATGATACCGAAGCATTGCGATCCGCGTTCGTTGCGGCCCGCGGTGCGCCGAGACGTATGATGTTCACGTCTTCAAGGTCTTCCGCCGAATCCAACTGGTGTTGCGTAAGATATTGCCTGCAAATAACCGTCACTTGCTCACCTTCATCTCGAAGGTGCTTCGCCCATTCGGTGACTCGAATCGCCGCGACCGTCGGGTCGGGATAAAACGTATTCGATAAGAGGAGGATTCGGTTCATCTTCGGGACATTCGCGGTAACGAAACGTCATCGCGCACTGGCAAGTCATCTCACACCCTTGGTGCGAGAGTCACCGTCGACACGGCGCGAGTGCGTTGGCCTGCGTTTCGAATTAGACGTGCGCAAACGACTGACATTGTTAATCAGGATCCTACGCAAACTTGCCGGCGGATTTCAGTTTCTCATAGTGATCGACATCCCGCATCTTAAATACCTTCGCAGGGTGCCCACCGGCAATCGAGCATCTGGGAATATCGCTCACGACAACGCTTCCAGCCTGAATGATTGAACCTTCGCCGATGGTGATTCCGCCCAACAGGATCACTCGATCACCGATCCAGACGTTGTCTCCAATATGAATATCAAGGAGCAGGTATTCCTTCGAATCGTAGGGAATCGAATCCCCGTCGTCGTAGCGATGATTCTGCGTGATCATTCTCACTTCGGTGCCGCTGTGGAAATTGTCTCCGATGACAACCTTACCGCCACCCACGATCTGCACTCCGTTGAAGTTGGTGTTGTGCCCCAGGTGAGTTGTCCTTGTAAAGCTGCATTTGGCATTGACGTTGGGCCGAGACTTGCAGGAAGCAACACACCGCATGGTCCTGCGCGATCTCCACTCCCGCATGAACCGGCTGCGCACTGCAAGCAACTTTCGGTAGATCGATCTCAACATCCACTCACCTATTTCGGTTTCCGGCATTCCACTCGTAATGACCGTCGTCCGTTCTTTCCCAACCGAGTGGTTCTTCCGAATCGCAAATTCGAGAAATCAAATCCGCTGCGAGGGCGGCCGACGGAGGGCGGTCCGGTCGACTGCAACCGGCACAAAAATATTCGGCCTTCTCTGCCAAAACTGATCGTGGCTGACGGTCCAAGTCGACGATTTCTGCTGCGATCCGCTCGAGACTGCGAGCATGCCGAGACAATCCATGCTTCACGAAGCCGTAGACGTCTTCGGTCTCCGACGAGAAATACACAACACTCGGCACTCCCATCAGTGCTGCCTCCAATGCGATGGAGGAGGCGCCACACACCAGAATCCCTACACGCTCCAGAAAGGCGAACGAATCCTCGACTGCTGCTTCGGACATGCACAGGTTCATGTCTTCACACAGCCGCCGAACCGCATCGAAGATTGCCGGAGGTGTCGCAGGGTGCAACCTCACCAAAATCTCCCGTGAAACGAAGTCGCTTCGCAACTGCGACAGAACCGTTCGAGTGTACTCAAAATCATCCAACAGATTGAAGCAGATGCCGATGGACGACTGTTGCTCGCCGTCTTTTGGACGCGTCAAGTCTTTTGCACGAAAGGTATGGTCATACTTTGCGATTCCCGTCAGAAAAACTTTCGTTTTTGTTGACGGTCCGTATTTGTCAAACGCATCCCGACCATCCAGGAAGGCGTAGTCGAATTTCAACGCGGGGAAATGATCTGCGACACACGCGTGTTGGATGTAGACCGTCGGCACACCCTCGTCTTGCGCCGCTTTGTTGAGGGCACAGTAGGTACCGACGTGGTCATTCGAAAGGATGATGCAACCGGGCTTGGACTTCTTGAACCAATACCTTGCAGCGATGTAGACGCCGTAGGTCCGTAGATAAATGCGTACGCTCTCCCGAAACGTCTTCCTCAGCCGTCGGTCGCATCTCAGCCACCGAACGAACAATGCTGGGCAGTAAAAAACACTGAACTTTGCCGCGGAAACCAAGAGCACCTCTAACGCCTTGGCATCCACCCACGCCGACTCACGCGGGAAGCGTGCATGAACCGGACGGAGAGCATTTTCTTGATTTTTCGTACCGGCGATCCACGCCGGTCTTCCTCCAAGCAAAACCACCGGGACACCCGGGGCAGTCAGCGAACGGATCAGTTTTCCGATTCGCCGAAAAAAGCGCGCGAATCGACTATCGGTTTTGTTCGCTTCTTCCTCGCTCGCAAGTGATCTTTGCAAACCAAATTCGAATCCAACTTGGCTTCTCACTGGATTGAGTTCAATGACGTCCAGGAAGACGGCCTGGAAGAGAATGGGCGGTAGGTCAAAGAGTGCCATCATCGTTTTTCGCCTACAAAACCGACCCGCGCATCGGGCCCACACCGATCAAGGTACATCCAGTCAAGACTCAACCGGGTGTCGTGATGCTCTCTGGCGCAACCGCAGAATGCCACTCAGGTGGAAAAACCAGGCACTCATCATCGCCATTGAAACAAGCTTGATCGCAAGCCTGAAAGGCGGGTCGAAGTCAGCAAAAACGAGTTCACTCAGTGCCACGGTGAGCACCGCGATAGCGGTCATTGCGACATTGTTTCCCGCATTCCAATCGAGCGCGTAGGATCGATTCGAAAGAACCCATGCAATCAGAAAAGACAACGCGAATGCTATCAGTGTCGTCCAGGCCGCCGCAATCGCTCCCATGACCGGAATGAGAGCGATGTTCAAGACAACGTTGACCACCCCCGACGACAGAGTGATGATCGGAATCCATCTCGTCTGCTTTTCATAAAACAGCGTCTGCACGGCAAAACAGTACCACCCGCGGAACACGTAGGACGCAGCCAAGATGGGAATAAATGAACTCACCGTGTAAAACTCCGGCGGAACAAGAATCGTCAGTGCCTCATTGGCGAACAGGCTCAGCAAAACCCAAGCAGACAGCATGACAGCGGTCCATTTTGTGATGACCTGCCGATACTCACGGACCGTGTCTGGCTTGGATTCCGAAGACCGCTTCATGAACTGAGGCGAATTGGCGCGATTGAATGCATCGACGCAAATCCGCAGCGGTCCAGTCAACCGCACCGCGATTCCGTAAACCCCCACCGCTGCAAGATCCGTATATCGCTCCAAGATCAATATGTCGGACGACGTGTAGAGAAACGCGCCGAAAAAGTGGGGAATGAGCGGCAGACAATACGACATGCAAGGTCGCAATATCGACACATCGAATTGAAACTTGAGATAGCTTCGAACCAGGAACAGCAACACGAGTACGTTGAAGAATGCACTAAGCGCGGTCGCCAGAAACACTCCCAACGGCCCCCAACGCAGCCACACCACCAGGACCAGAGTTGCGACTGCTTGGAAGATCGCAACGGCAGCCGAACTGGCGAGCAGAGTTGTGGCCTTGCGCTGCACCTGAAGCAACGTGCCGCAACATCGAGTAACGACGCCCAGGTAAGTCGCGACCGCCGCGAGAAAGAAATACGGGAAAAAATCAAGTTGTGATTTCGGGTAACACAGCGCGACCAGAAAGTCACCAAATATCCACAGCAGCGAAAAGACAAAAATGCCGATGCTGCAACTGGCAATGAGAATCGTCGAAAAAAAACGTGCGACACGATGCTCCTCATAATCGAAAAAAAATCTGCCGACCACAGACGGCAACTGAAGCGCAATGAACCCGCTCGCAATCGCCGAGAAAGTCGCAACCAGATTTACAATTCCGTAGTCCGCCTTCGTCAGGACGCGAGTCAGTACAGGGAGCAGGAGTAACGAGAGCAACTGCGGAAGCACCCCTTGAATGCCATAGGCCAGGGTGTCCAGCAGCGTTTTCAGGCGTCGTTTCGGAGAAGCTTCAGCTGTCACCAGTTGACTGCCCTGCGAATCTCACTCGCCCCGCGCCTCAGCCAGTTGTTGCGGCTGGCCGACGTCAATCCAGTCGTCGATCTGGAACGTGCCGACTTGCCTTTTTTCCACCAGTGCGTTTTCGATCACGCTTGTGATCGGCGTAAATTCTGGCCGGACGGTCGCGATGATTTCTGGGGACATTGCGTAGATCCCCGCATTGATGGTTCGCTGAAGAATCGGCTTTTCCACAAGTTTGGTAACAACACCGTCGCTCGTCTGCAGGCAACCAAATGGTACCTGATGCGTGTAGTTTTTCACTCCAATCGTGATCGCATTCGCATCCCGATGGTGCTGCGATAGCATCGCTTGAACATCAAAGTCGACGACCAGATCTCCGTTCATCACCAGAGTTGCGTTGTCCACCGGATGAGAATTCAGCAAGGCGAGTGGGCCGCCAGTTCCCAACGGCTGGTCTTCTTTCAAATATGTGATCGAGCAACCAAGCTTGTCACCGTTGCCGAAATGTTGTTCGATTCGATTGGAAAGATAGTTGACCGACAGATAGATCGTTCGGATTCCACTACCGACCAGATGAATGATGATCCTCTCAAGGATTGGACGGCCGGCAACACTAATCATCGGCTTGGGAGTCGTTTTTGTGAGAGCCCCCAGGCGAGTTCCTTTTCCACCGGCAAGAATCACTGCCGCATTGGGCAACGTCTCCACCTGAATCAGTTCGTTCAGAAGATGCAGACCGCAAACGAACCCCTGATCATCCAAGACGGGCAATTGCTTGATCGTAAAACATTTCATCAAATCCAACGCTTCGTTCCGACTGGTTTTCGCATTGACAAATCGGTACGCGGTATTGGCAAATGGCAAGACCGCGGCGTCGAGATCTGCCCCACTCAAGAGTGCTCGACGCAAATCGCCATCGGTGATGACGCCCAAAAGCTTTTTGCGATCGTCGACCACCAGGGCCAGTTGAACAGCCCCCTCGTCGATCACCTTCATCGATTGAAAAATCGTGGCGTCTGGACGTACCAGCAGACGTTCAATCCTGCTCTCGTTCAGCAAACTGGTCTCAGTCTTCATGATCTCATGGGTGGAGTCTTCGAATTTCACTCAGGTATCCGCTCGCTCGGCGAGTCGATACTCCGGTTTAGGTTTCGGGGCAAGTTGAGTGGCAACGACTTTCCCTATTCCGATCATCGGCTTTTCGATGAAGAGATACGACAGACGCGCGACGAACAAGGTAACCGCAAACGCGACTGGCACTTGAAGCGTGGGGACCGCAAGGATGTTAGTGATTTTCCAACAAACATTGTAAACCAATGGGTGGATCAGATAGATCGAATAGGAACAAAGGCCTAGCAGGGAAAGGATCCGGTTCAGCGTCACAAACTTGGTCTTCGGACACCAAAATGCGACCGCGCAAGCTGATACCGTGATCGCCGAAAGAAGAATGCGGCGATATCCAGTCACCATCGCGATCGGCGAATCAATCGGTATCAGGGCAAATGCCAAGCACAGCAGAGTGAGCATCCGCACTAAGGAATGAGGTGAAATCGACTTCCCCCAGTGGATTGTCGGAGCGATCAGCAGGCCACCGATAAAAAATGGGACCTGATTGAGCGGGTTGATGTAGGTCGGCCACTGACTCGAGAGCGTCTCCTCTCCATCGAGCATGTGAAATGAATACAGGAGCGACATGAACAATGCAAACATCGCCAGCCCAATCGCACCCAATCGCCCTGCCCTTCTCACTAGGATGAGAACAGGAAAGATGAGGTAGAAAGAGAATTCATTCCCGATCGACCAACCACCAACCGGTATATAGTCGTCCGGATCGGTGACCCCGAACAACAGGGTGATATTATTGAGAATCGTACTCAGGGAATACCCCTCTTTCCCTCTGGCATACGCAATACAAATTGTCGAAACGCAGACGACAGCGTACAGCGGAACCAAGCGAAAATACCGCTTTACCCAGAACGAAGACAGGTTTCGTCCGTCGAGTTTAATCTTCTCATAAACATAACCGAAGCTAAGACCAGAAATGACATAGAACGCGCACACCGCATAAATGCCCAACTTGCTCAGGACCTGTGCGGGAAACCAATGCAGCGGAATGTCGCTCCACGTGGCATAGTGATAGACGGCGACCGACAGGGCGAACATTCCGCGCAGGTAGTCTATGGCTTCAAGTCGCGGGTGATCTTTGTCGGTCGTGACGTCGTTCGGCAACGGCTTCAACCTACCGCAACGTCGAAGAATGTCTTTTTCAGAACACCGTCCAGGTCCACCCGCTTCAGTCTTTTCTTGGCTTCCAAACCAGCGCCGGCGGATCCGTAGGGGTTTGGCGCGCCCGCAATCTGAGTGAGAAAACGACGACTACAAGATCGTTCAATCGCATTTTTGATTGCCGTACAATCGGCGGGGCAATGCACAACGGTTGGCCCCGCCAGTCTTCCTTTCTGCCGATCGCCGATGTTGACGGTCGGCGTTCCAAAATAGGGCGCTTCAATCAGACCGCTCGACGAATTGCCGACCACGGCATCGACGATTTGCACGGCGGACAGATAGCGAAGAAATCCCAATGATTTGAAATGCCAAATTCGTTCCGAGTTGCGGGCCGCGAACGCGTTGATCGCGTCTGCCACTGAATCGCTTCCAGGATCGGCGTTGGGGTGAGTGATCACCACACCGAAGTCCGAGAGCTCATCAAGAGCAGCAATCAGTTCCATGAATTGGGAAAGGGCAGGTTGATCCTCGAGTGTCACGGGGTGGAAAGTGACGAGCAGGTTTCGTTCGCGAAATCGTATCCCCGTAGCGGCTTCGAGCTGCGTCTTTGACAGCAAGTCACACTTCGCCGCATTGTCCAGTCCAAACGCACCAACATTGAACACGCGTTCGGGGGCCTCTCCCATCTGGATGACACGGTTCCGATAGGCTTCGGCCGCGGTAAAATGAAAATGCGACATCTTCGTGATACAGTGCCGAAAGGACTCGTCAAACGCCCCTTCGGTTGTTTCGCCGCCGTGGAAATGTGCGATCGGAATTTTGAGAAGGGTGGCGGCGACGGCTGCGGCAAACGCCTCGAAACGATCACCGAGGACGACAAGCAGATCGGGCGCTAATTCTGCCAATGCTTCAGCAGAACGGGTTACCCCACGCCCCGTTGAACGCGCCACGGCGAGCGATGATCGATCCTCCTCGAGCATCTCAACGCGTCGGGAGATGTCGAATCCGTCGTTCACGATTTCTTTCCATGTCGATCCATAACTCTCAGAGACATGCATCCCTGTGACCAGGACCTGCAGCTCAAGATCTGGATCCGACTGAACCTCTCGCATGAACCAACGCAGCAGCCCATACTCGGCACGTGATCCGGTTACCACGCAAATTGTCTTCGGAGTACGCATGTCCTCAGTCAATTTGCTCGTCGACCTGGTACGCCCGCCCGGCCCTCGAACCGATCACCTGGAGCCAATCCATCGGCGAGCGGCCGGTCGCAGGACGTTTTGTCGTGAGGTTGGATTCGGTAAAAATATCGCCGGCCTGAATCGGAATGGCCGCCACAATGCTTTTTCGTGCGACGATCACATTCGGAAGCTCACTCGGACTGACCCGTTTGACGCCATCTCCCATCGCCGCCTCCGTGTTGCGAATCGCAGAGACCATCTTCTTGAGTTCGTCTGGTTCGAGACTTGCTGCATGATCTGGACCTGGCATGGCTCGATCGAGCGTGAAGTGCTTTTCAATCAATTTGGCGCCCAACGCAACAGCCGCGATCGGGATCTCGATTCCGAGGGTATGGTCAGAGTACCCGACTGTGATTTCAGGAATGGCGTCGCGGATCGTCAGCATCGCCCGTAAATTCACGTCTGCCATCGGAGTGGGATACTGTGTGTTACAGTGCAAGACCGAGATTTTTTCGCGCGTCAGTCCATTTTCACAAAGCACTCGTACGCATTGGCGAATCTCTGCGAGGCTCGCCATTCCGGTGGAGACGACGGTGGGCTTCTGAAAGCTCGCGATGATTTGCAACAACGGAAAATTGGTGATTTCCCCTGAAGGAATCTTGAACATCGGAACGCCCAATTCAGAAAGCATGCTCACGCTTTCGCCATCGAAACCGGTTGACAGAAACTGAATGTTCCGTGCCGCGGAATACTCCATCAACGCCTCGTGGTCCGACGCGGATAGTTCAAGTTCTTTCAACATTTGAAACTGCGACGACTCACCGGTCGATGCAGTCTGGTACTCGGCCGCAACCGCCCCCTTGGTGACAAGCTTCGATGCGATAAAGGTCTGGAATTTGACGGCATCGGCACCGGCTTCGGCGGCGGCATCGACCAACTGCCTTGCGATTCGGATCGAACCGTTGTGATTGACGCCCGCTTCAGCGATGACATAAACAGAACGATTACTTAACCATGGAACCATACCACTAGCCTCTGATAACCATTTCACAGATTCGCAGGTCCAACTCCGTATCGATATCATACGACCGGTCAGGTGTCATTATATACGCGGTCGTTTTCCGACCGAACAGTGTCTGCTGACGCTTCAATTGATCAGTCCTTGCGACATAGATCGCGCCGTTCAGGGCAAACACTTTGTCGAGCGACTGGCGCGTCCCCGAAATTGGCTTGTCTTCATATCGTGAAAGAAACCCGCCCCCCTCTTCCTTGAAGAGCCAATTCGGATGGTGTTTTGCGGGTGTCACGCTGACACAAAAATCGGCATTCCTCTCCTCAAGCCGACGGATCGCAGCATCGATATCATGTTCGTTTCGCAACGGACTGGTGGGCTGGAGCACGACCGTCAAATCGTACCCGGGCAACGCATGGCAGGCATGTAGAACCGCTGCAACACCAGGCGTATCATCCGTCGCCAATTCCGCGGGACGAAGGAACGGCACGGAGGCACCGAGTCCAATCGCAATGTCTCGAATCGCCTCGCCGTCGGTTGACACGACAACTTCGTCGACCAGACAAGACGCTCTGGCGGCTTCGATGGTGTACGCGATCAAAGGCTTGCCGGCCAGGCCAATCGTATTCTTGCCCGGCAACCCCTTGCTGTTTTGACGCGCCGGAATGACGGCAAGAACGTTTTGTCCATTCATCATCGGTTCGTTTTCCTCACGCGAATGCCGCCTCGCCCATCAATCCATTGCCCTGCACCGATCACCATGCCGGGCTCAATTTGAATCGATTGTTTGACGACGGTGCCACTTCCGATAAAGCAATCATCACCGATGGTCGTACCTCCGTTGACGATCGCGCCTGTTGCGACATGACAATGATTCCCCACTTCAACATCATGCTCAATCAGTGATTTTGAGTTGATAATGCAATTCTCTCCAATGCTCGCCGACGCGTTGACGATCGCATGGTGCATCACGATCGTTCCCCGCCCAACGACTGCATGCTTGGAAACATGGGCGAGCGGTGAAACAATCGTTGGAAACGCCCCCCCAAGTCGCGCCGTCTCGTTGTAAAGCTTGACGCGTATCGCATTCGTCTCGATTTGCCCGATCGCGACCAGAAAGTTCCCGTCTCGTTTCACAAGGGCCTGCAGATCTCGATCGGTAGAGTCGACGCGGTAACCAAGCAACTGCTGGCCAACTTCGTGTTGCTGGCCGACGATCGACGTGATTTGATAATCACCCGTCGCCTCGACGACGTCGATGCACGAGCGGCAATGCCCGCCACACCCGATCAAGACTAACGGTTTCACGAGCCCCGGGTCGGGATTTGGGAGTGTCGTTCGGCGACGGACACACCACTGGGGATATTGATTAGACGTGACTGAATCGACTCTGCCTGGCTCAAGTCGACTCGTGGACAGGACCGAAACATCGGGAGTTGATGCAGCAGTTCCCAAGCTGGCCGAGTCATGATGTTCCCCTCGTTGGTCTCTTTCAGCATCGCATCTCGAAGGGAAACATGGGTCGCGTCGAGCAGAATCGCGTTCAACCAGTAATTGCTTCTGCAGCCACGAGGTTCCTCAAAAGCCGAAACACCGTCGACGTCTCGAAAGGCCTTGATGTAGCGGCTTGCGAGGTCCCGTTTTGCCGCGATGAAACGATCAAGTTGTTCCAACTGGCCGCACCCGAGTGCCGCATTCAAATTCGGCATCCTCAAGTTGTAGCCCACTTCGTCGTGATAGAACTTCCATGCATGAGGGACCTTGGCGGTCGTCGTGAGATGCTTGGCGCGATCCCCCAAGTCAGCGTCGTTTGTCAGTATCGCGCCACCTCCACCCGTCGTGACGATTTTGTTTCCGTTAAAACTCATGATGGAGACCCTACCGAAGGTACCGGCATGTCGTCCGTCTCGGGTGCTCCCCAACGATTCGGCCGCATCCTCGACGACTTGCAAACGGAATTCCTCGGCAAGCGAAACGATTTCATCCATGGCACAGGGATGACCGAAACAGTGCATGGGCACGATCGCAGAGATCCGCCTGCCCGTTTTCCGACTATAGGTGTGCCCCCCGACAACGCGGGTTGACTCCGCCAACTCAGACCTCAATTTTGCACAATCGATTCCCAACGTCACCGGTTCACTGTCGACCAAATACGGAACCGCCCCGCAATGAGAAACGGCATTGGCAGTTGCGACAAAGGTCAGTGCCGGCACCAAAACCTCGTCGCCCGTTTCCACCCCCGCGAGTTTGAGCGCAAGAAACAGAGCGGACGTTCCATTGGAACAGGCGACCACTCTTTGCACGCCGGTGATCTCGCGTAACATCTCCTCAAATCGCGTGACAAAACTTCCGACCGAAGAAACCCAACCGGTCGAGACGCATTGGCTGACGTATTGCAGTTCGTTGCCATCAAAGACCGGCGCATGCAGCATCGCATCATCACTGCCGATTACAGAGCGGATTGCCGAAACGGTTTTTGCGATGACGCCGTGCAATGGATCGTCGTTGTGTGAAGAGGGGGACACGCCGGCTACATCTTTTCGTCGAGATTTTTTCCAGTCGCAACATGATTCAATTCGGGAACACCGAACCGAACTGCTTCGATCAGTTCTGCTGTGGTCCAGACTCCCCTGGCAAACGCGTTCTTGATTGCCGTCATTGACCGCTGGACGCTTTCAACGCCGTGGAAAACGGGCTCTGTCACAACGCCCACCTTTGCGAAGCGGGACTGATCAGTCGCTTCGCGCGGGTCGACGAACTCTTCAAACGGCTTCTCACCACTGGTGTCGGATCCTGAAAAGAAACAAGGCCACCCGGTGGCTGAATCTCCCAGGGAGCCGGCGATCCGAAGTGCCTCCGCCTCCGATTCGCACTCGATCGGCTCAAAACCTTTGGAACGAAGGAATAGCCTGGCAATCTCGGCAAACGAGAGCATGTCCAACTCTTGTTTGAATTGGGGGTAGAAAATCTCTTTGTTGTTGCCCAGAAAGCAGCCGAGAAGACAGAGCTGCCCCGCTTCTTCATGGCTGATGAAGTATCGCTTGACGTCGTTGGGAGCGGAAAATGGCTGACGTTTTGCGAGGCGATACTGAAAACTGTCGAGAAGGCTACCAGCTGAAAACGCGACATTTGCAAACCGAGCACTTGTAAATGGCATGCTTCCGGAGTGTGCAAGAAACACTCGCTCCATCAACGCCTTAGATGCGCCCATGATGTTGGCAGGGCGTACGGACTTGTCGGACGAAACACTGAATACATGCTTGGTTGCTCCACCTTCGAGCGACTGCACGAGAGCCTCGTTCGCAATCACGTTGACGTTCAACAGTCGCATCAACGTAAATGGGTCCCGTTCGGACCGAACGTGCTTGAGTGCCGAGAAGTTCAAAACGAAGTCATAGGACTGTGTTTTTAGCAGCGCCTTGAACTCAGGCTGTGAATAGTCGACCGCGAACGTTTTGAAGTCGCCCGGCAATGCAAATCCAGATGAACGCAGATCTCGCACCACCTCGACGAGACAATTCTCGCTGATGTCGACAAGATGCAATGCGGCAACAGCGTACTTTGACAACACTTTCACGAACGCACCGCCGATTGACCCGGCGGCGCCGATCACTAAGACGCGAGACGATCGAACCTGATGCCCGATCGCCTCCCCATTCGCTGCAATGTCGTCGCCCAGCAGCGATTCTCTTCGTCCCAGAATAGCCTCGAGCACAGGCCGGCTTTCTGACTTCATTTGATCGATGCGTTTGCTCACAAGATTGTCAACATTTCTTTTCATGTGCACTCACCTGCCCCGCAGGCGCGCGGCCTCTTCGGCTCGGTTGTTCGCCGCAAGTTTCTTTACCAATTTCGCCCGGAGTCGACGGTTGGATGGTGTCAGCTGCAGAGCTTTCTCATAGTGAACGAAACAATCGTCTAGCTGGTTGAGTTGAAAATGCATGTCACCCAATAACTCCTCACAGACCGCGGTTTCTCGAATCGTCTCGCACCTGTCACAGTCGACTTTCGCGATGGCATGCTCCAAGAACCCGTCGATCTGTGCCTTCATCGCAGGCGATTCGAATTCGTGCTCCAACAAATAGCGAGACGCTGCACGCAAGCTCTGGGGTGTGCTTGAGATGATATCAGTCAGATTGAGTCCAGACGTTCTCTCCGCGTGCAGCAATGCATTGCGTGTCAATCGAACATTCAGCTCCGTGGCATTTCGCCAATACTTGGCGCTGGATTCAAAATCGCCCGCATCGCCCGCTAGAACAGCGAGGACCGCCAACTGTTTCGCCGACTGACTTTGCAACATCCCTAACTGCGTGACTGCAATCTGCGATCGGCCGGCATCCTGATGCGCAAAATCAAGATAGGCAAGCTGCATCCTCGGCTCGATTCCAAGCGGCAGTTTGGTCAGCGCAAGCTGGCTGGACTGCACCGCGGCGAGATAAGCTTCCGCCGGCATTGTCAACGCGGATGACTGACGGTACCAACGGCGCCTCTGTTCGATCCGGCGGGCGCGGTCAAAGGCCATCTGGACATCTTCGACGGTGTCCAAGTCTTGCGCCGTAACCGTCTGCAATCGACCGATCCAGCTATAAATCTGCGCGCTGACGAGGAGAATTTCCGGACTCGAATGGGCGACCGTCGCGCTCTGAATCGAGTCGAGAATTCGCTCAACGGCCCTCGGATCGACCCTCTCACGAGCGAGTTCCAGTTCGGCCGAACGCACAAGCGTGTCGTCTTTCGCATCGGATTTCAGGCGGGGCAGACATGCGGCGCCGAAAAACACAATCAGCAGGCCAAAGGCGGCAGGGAGCGTTCGCCGCGAGAGTCGAAAGGAACCGCTACTGAACAACACACCAGCGGAACGCGCGTCATCTTGAATCGCATGCCGTCCCCCAGACGTTGCCTTGAGGGCCGGCCTGCAACCACGGACGATGATCGCGGATGCCAAAACGGTGAAGGTGAACAAATTGCCCGGTACGATCAAGCCGAAATCAAACATTTGGGTAACGATCGTCGCAGCGATCAGGTACCAGCCGCATGTACCAAGTCCTTTATCAATCGGATCAGCCGAATGCGATAGACGGGAGACGGCCAAGACAAGCATTCCAATGATCCAGGCCGCCAGCAGGATTCCAGGCACTCCCTGTTCAGCTGAAAGTTCGAGCCAGAGGTTGTCGGCATGGTGAAACCAATAGCCCGGACTTGTTTCTTGGTAAGGCAGGTATGCATGCGCATAGGTTCCAAGTCCCGAGCCGGCGGGAAAATAACCCGCTGCGGCGCGTGCCCCATCGGGCCAGTGCTCGAGACGAGCATCGTTTGTTCCGGCGCCTGACTTGAGATCGATATCCTGAAACCGTCGAAAGGTGGTAAAGACGTTCGGAAACGTGGAGATAGCGAGTGCGACTAAGACAACGAACACCAAACCGATCGCCGGAATCGCCACGAAGCCTCGGCGGCTTCTAAGCCAGCCAAACGCGACCAGCCCTGCCAAAAATGCACCCACGACTCCGCCGCGGGAGCCACATGCCAATAGACCGGTCGCACAGATCCCAACAGATGCCATGCCAATCAGCATATCGCTGTGATGAAACATCATCGTCCAGTTGCCCGACTGAGGGCTTCGATGATTGATATCGTCCGTGCGAAACGTGGCAAGACGATGGGCGATAAGCCCAAGGCCGCAACTGAGCCCGAGATTTAGAAGTAACGCTGTATTGTTGCGGTTGAAAAACGTTCCAAAGCTAGTCGAAGAAGCGGTCTCAAACTCATCCAAGGTTTCCAGCAATGGCACTTCGGTAAAAACCATACCGACCATGGAATGCCCCGCAATTCCAATGGTGATCACTCCCAGAAGCACCAGGACGTTTGTCCGTTCCCGACAGGCAATCGCGACCGAATAGGCGATGGGAATTAGCAGCGTGAGCATCGCGGCGGAATGCTTCGTGGATTCCGGTGCGACTGAAAGTGGAAACGAACTCGGTCGCAAGTCAGCGGGCAAAATAGGTGTCACCCAGTCGACGTAGGCCGCGTAAGATCCGGGACTGAGAACGGATACCAATGCAGGACTAAGCGGATAGCTTTGGAACCAACTGTAAGCAGCCCATGCGACCAGCGGCCACAAAAAAGTGAATCCTCGCATCCCAATTCCGCTTCGATCTGCAACTGCGGAAAGTACTGCAACAGCAGAAATGGCAACAATGGCCAATGCGGCCACGTAATGCGTCCAGGGAAGAACTCCACCAAGATCGGCTGCTACAACCGGTCCAAGACCCCCGAGGCAGACCACCAATGAAACCGCAATCGACGGCTGGATTCTATTCATCAGCAAACTATTCGAGAGCCCCGCGGCCAAGACGATTCTGGGGCCCTGCTTTGGAAACGATCTGCCTTGTTGCTTCCCGCGTCGTGGCATGCCGCTTCAGAGCGATGCTCAGGCTGACTTGCCTTGCGCAATGGTCGCACGCACCGCTTCGTTTCGCGCCAATTCCAGGTCGTAATCGACCATCAACTGAGCCAATTCTTTGCAGCTGGTTTCGGGTTCCCAGCCGAGCACGTTCTTGGCTTTGCTGTAATCGCCGAGCAACAAGTCGACTTCGGTCGGACGAAAATAGCGAGGGTCGGTTTCGACGTAGTCTTTCCAGTCCAGCTCGAGGTGTTCGAAGGTGTAATCGAGGAACTGACGGATGGTGTAGGTTTCGCCGGTGGCTAACACGTAGTCGTCGGGCGTGTCGTGTTGCAGCATCAGCCACATCCCACGCACGTAGTCTTTGGCGTAGCCCCAGTCACGCTTGGCGTCCAAGTTGCCGAGATAGAGTTTTTCTTGCAGCCCCAGTTTGATTCGCGTTGCGGCGCGCGTGATCTTCCGCGTGACGAACGTCTCACCGCGTCGTGGTGACTCGTGGTTGAACAGAATCCCGTTGCAGGCAAACAGGTCGTAGGCGTGGCGGTAGTTGACCGTCTGGTGGAACGCGTAAACCTTGGCACAGGCGTAAGGGCTTTGCGGTTGAAACGGCGTCTTTTCGGTTTGCGGCGTCTCCAACACATCGCCGAACATTTCGCTGCTGGATGCCTGGTACACCCGAGTCGGCTTTTTGCGGTTCAGTTGGCGGGCGGCCTCGAGCACGTTCAACGCACCGACCGCCGTCGTTTGAACGGTATAGACCGGGTTGTCGAACGAGACGCGGACGTGGGACTGGGCACCCAGGTTGTAAATCTCGTCGGGTTCGATGTTCAGAACCAGATTCGTCAGATTTTGCCCGTCGGTCAGATCGCCGTAATGCAGGAACAACCGCGCGTCCGCGTTGTGCGGATCGGTGTAAATATGGTCGATCCGATCGGTGTTGAACGTGCTGCTGCGGCGGACGATGCCGTGGACAAAATAACCTTCCTCCAACAACAGCTCGGCCAAGTACGATCCGTCTTGGCCGGTGATTCCCGTGATCAGTGCTGTCTTCGGATTGCCGGATGCGTTGCTCATGGTTCGTTTCGCCGTCGAATTGATAGCAAGAATGTGTGGTTTTTGGATACGGCGAAACGCATCACGGTGGTGCCGCTGGACCGTTTAGACTGCCCGCAGCGTGCCGGTTTGGCTCGCACGTAAAAAGTCATCGTAGGTTCTTCCGACGCCGGTTTCCAGATCAATGCGCGGCTGCCACCCCGTCGATTTGATCAGGTCGATGTTGGTGCGTTTGACCGGCGTGCCGTCGGGCTTGGAGGTATCCTGCGTGATTTCACCGCTGAATCCGGTGATTTGGGCGATCAATTCGGCCAATTCGCGGATCGAAATATCGGTTCCGGTGCCGACATTGACCAGATTTGGCGGTTGATCCAGATTGACCAGATGGATCAGACCTTGTGCCAAATCATCGACATGCAGAAATTCGCGTCTCGGTGTGCCGGTCCCCCAAATCACCACTTCATCACGATTGTCGCGCACCGCTTCGTGAAAACGACGGATCATCGCCGGCATCACGTGCGAGTTTTCCGGATGATAATTGTCGCCGGGCCCGTACAGGTTCGTCGGCATGGCGGAATGGAATTTGACGCCGTACTGCGTGCGATAGTGCTCGCACAGTTTCAATCCGCTGATCTTCGCCAACGCGTACGCTTCGTTGGTCGATTCCAACGGGCCGGTCAACAGACAATCTTCGGGCATCGGCTGGGGCGCCATGCGGGGGTAGATGCAGGTGCTGCCGAGAAACAGAAACCTGGCGGTGCCAAATCGATACGCGGCATGGATCGCGTTGGCGGCCATCATCAAGTTGTCATAAATGAACTCGGCCGGATAGGTATGATTGGCGTGGATCCCTCCAACCTTGGCGGCCGCAAACACGACCACATCGGGACGCTCGGCCTCGAAGAATGATTCGACGTCCGATTGCCGGATCAAATCCAATTCGCTCCGGTCGCGGGTGATCAGGTCATGATCTGCGATGCCGAGTCGTTGGAGATGACGAACGACGGCGGCGCCCACCATTCCACGATGGCCGGCGACATAGATTCGTCCGCTGGGGAGTTGTTCCGAAGTCATTGGCTGAAACGATTGCTGTAGGTCGGGTCATGAAAACGAAAGCCGGGATGACTTTCGCGGCAGCGGAAAATGAGTGTCGGATCTTCCCAGTGGGAGAGGCTTCCAGCCTGTCATTCCAGCGTCGACAGGCTGGAAGCCTCTCCCACTTGTTTCCCGAGCGTTGCTCAGAATCCGATTCCGTGGTACTCAAATCCCTTGGCTTTCAGATCCAGGTCTTTGAGTCGGTTGCGGCCGTCGAACACGAACGCCGGTTTTTTCATCGAGGCGTAGATTGCGTCAAAATTAGCGTCGGCGAATTCGTCCCATTCGGTCAGGACGGCGATCGCGTGGGAGTCACTGGACGCTTCTTGTGCGCTCGAAGCAAACGTCACATGTTGTTCGATCAACTCGCGTTTGGCTTCACTGATTTTGTTGTCGCCCTCGGTAAACACGTATTCCAAATCGTTCAAGATTTGATGTTCGCTGACTTGCGGGTCGTAGATGCAGAGGCGGGCCTTTTCCAACAGCAGGTCGCGACAGACATAGATGGATGCCGATTCACGCGTGTCGTTGGTGTCTTTTTTGAAGGCGAACCCCCAGATGCCGATCTTTTTGTCCGAGACGGTGTTGAACATCGTTCGAACCATTCGGGTGACGAAGCGTTCCTTTTGGTAATCGTTCATCCGAACGACTTGTTCCCAGTAGTCGGCGACTTCGGGCAGACCAAAGTACTGGCACAGGTACACCAGGTTCAGGATGTCTTTCTGAAAACAGCTGCCCCCGAAACCGACCGAGGATTTGAGGAACTTGGGTCCGATACGCGAATCGGTCCCGATCGCGGCGGCAACTTCATCGACGTCCGCCCCGGTTGCTTCACACAGGGCGCTGATCGCGTTGATGGACGAGACCCGCTGGGCGAGAAACGCATTGGCCGTCAGCTTCGAAAGTTCGCTGCTCCACAGATTGGTGGTCAGCAAGCGGGCCCTCGGCACCCAGTTGGCGTAAATCTCGACCAGCGCCTCGATCGATTCGGGACGTTCACCTCCGATCAGCACGCGATCGGGTTCCAACAAGTCTTCGATGGCCGTCCCCTCGGCCAGAAATTCGGGGTTGCTCAAAACGTCGAAGCTCGCGTTGTTGGCCGTATTGGACAGGATCCGTTTGACGGCTTCGGCGGTACGCACCGGCAACGTCGATTTTTCAACCACGATCTTGTGGCCTTCGGAAACCTCGGCGATGCGTCGCGCGCATTTCTCGACAAATTCGAGATTCGCCGCTCGCCCGGCCCCGACGCCAAACGTCTTGGTCGGCGTGTTGACCGAAATGAAGACCATGTCGGCGGCGCGAATCGCCTGGTCGATCTCGGTCGTGAACGTCAGGTTCTTGCCACGGCTGGATTGAACGATCTCGTCCAAGCCCGGTTCATAGATCGGCAAACGGTCTGAATTCCACTGCGCAATCCGGTCGGCGTTGATGTCGACGACCTTGACGTCAATGTGAGGGCACTTGTGCGCAATCATTGCCATCGTGGGGCCGCCGACATACCCGGCTCCGATGCAGCAAATCTTGGAAACGGGCGGAATCGTGGTTGTCATCGTTGGTCCATCGCGAAAGGAGAGTCAGTTACCAATGTCAGAATTCAGGCGTCGCTGCCTTGAGGTTCCGGGGCACTACCGAGTGGTTCCAATTGGCAGTCGTCCAATTTGACGCTGACGCCTTGGTCCATGAATCGGACTGAAACGAGCAGTCGCGTCTCTTGATCACGGCGGATCACCACGCCTTCGAACCCGGCGAAGGGACCATTCTTGACGCGAACCTGCTGTCCCGGTTGCAACCGGCCTTCGACCGACAGCGGAACGCCGATGTCGACCAGTTCGCTGATCTGAGTCAAATCGTAGATCAGCGGTTCCACGTCCGTGATCTCGGTCGCCTTTTGGACACAGCCCGTGCAGATCGACTGGTAACGCGATTCATCATCGCCACAGAGAAACACGTAGTTGTTAAACAACGGCACGTAGCTCGTTCGGATGCGGCCGTTGGGAGCGCGTCGGCGCTGCTCGATCTGGGGGCCGTAGTGCGGAACCTGAAGCTCGCGGAGCTGACGCATCAATTGTTTTTCTTGCCGCGACTTGGTGTACAGCAACCACCAGCGTGAAAGTTTCGCTTGGTCCGACGCGATCAGATCGTTAGGAAATCGATCGGGTTCTTTCGCGAGTATTGGCATTGGGATCACCCCCAGTGGTGCTTGGGCGGGTGGATTGGAAATGCGATAGACGTAGTTTGAACAAGGCGGCGGAGATTGTTAAGTCAAGGGGCGCTTCGATTAGCGCGGACTTCGTCCACGTGGGTGACACCCTGCCCTTGGATGGGGGTAGCGTGCGATTACCCGACCTTTGTTCAATCACGATTTCGGCCGATCCACAACGACAAGTTTGCGTAGTCGGCTCGTTTTGCCTGTCGGCTACAAATTGTGTCGGCGTAACAGCCAGACTTCAATGAGCAACCCGACCGCCGGACGCATTCAAATCCGCGTTCGGTGTGCAACGATGCGTTTTTGATTGCTGTGCCGATCGTGCGGGAATGGCCCCCGATTGAGGTACCTGTCTCGCTGACCAGCTTACTGAAGGATTGTCCCAGACAGCGGCGAACTGGAGAAGGACAGGGGAAGAGAGACTGAAGGCGATTTTCGTCGATCTTCGGCGCTCAAACGTGCCGATCGAAGCAACGAAACCGATCAGTGGGGGCAACCGATCAGTGACGGCTGGACAGCAGCGGCGCCGGTTCCGCCCGACGCTCCGCACCTGCATATCGGGGTGCCGGCACGACTCCGCTCACCCGGACGTCGGCGGGCGTGGCGTGCTGCCGCTCCAGTTCGGCAATGATCAACTGAATTTGCGGTTCAAGGTCCATCAACCTCAAACTCAGATCCGCGATTTGTTCGTGAATTCTTGGTGAAGCAACCGATGCCACGACGTGGAGCGTGCCGATATTCACCGTCATTTGTTTGCTGCCGACCGTGATCACGATCGGCCATTTGATTTGCAGCTGTTTGTCGCGATCGGGCATCCGAACATCTGACCAGCTGGCGTGATAGCCTTCGTGTAGCCACGACAAATTGAGATCGATGCTGATCTTGGCCAGGTCGTGGATCTGCGCAAAATCGACAAGCGGCTCCCAAATCAGGTTCCAGTCGCCGCTGCCTTGCAACGGCAGGCAACGGTGATTCTTTTCAAGCGATGACTGCCGCGGCGTGATAAAAAACGATCGCGTCATGTGAGAGGCTTTCATCATCAACAGCTGACATTCTGCGTGACCGAATGAGCGAGTCACCACCAGGAACGTGCCGGCAAGGACCACCCCCAGCAGCGCCAGCCAGGGCATCGCATAGCGGGCCGATGCAATCGCCAGGACCGTGGTCAACGAGCAAAGACCGGCGACGATGAACAGCATGCCGAAATGCCCGTACTTCTTCTGCAGCAAGTGATGCAGGTGGGCGCGATCGGTCGCGTAAATGCTTCTGCCGGTCAGCCATCGTCGGGCAATCGCGGCGGCGGAGTCAAACAGCGGTACCGCCAGGATGGCCACCGGCGCCGAGGCCAGCAACGTGGAACCCTTGACGCTACCCCACACCGACAGGACGCCGACCAGCAAGCCGATCACCATGCTGCCGGCGTCACCGAGAAAGATGGTCGCCGGGGGTTTGTTGAAGAACAGGAATCCGATCAAGCTGCCCGCCAGACAAAAGGCGAAAATACAGCCCAGCGGCGTGCCGTATTCCCAGCTCAGTACCGCCAACCCCAGACTGATGAAACACCCGGCGGTCGTCGCCACACCGTCGGCGCCATCGATCAAATTGAGCGCATTGACTGCAACCAGCAACCACAGCACCGTGACGGGAAAGGCGAGCGACCCCAGGTAGATCTCAAAGCCCATCAGGCCGATCTTTTCGACCACCGTGCCGCTGCCCACCAGTGCGGAAATGATCAGTATCTGAAGCAGCAACTTTTGGCGGCCTCGCATCACCCAGGCATCGTCGATCAAGCCGACGACCAGAATCGCGAAGGCGGCGAGGACCAGTCCATACCAACGCGCTGAAACGTATCCCAAGGCAAAGTCGCCGAAGGAACGGTCATAAAGAACCGTGCAAACAAATCCCACCAGCAGCGAACCGAACACCGCCACTCCACCACACAGCGCGATCGGCTCTCGGTGAAGCTTGCGTTCTTCGTCAGGCGCGTCGACCATCCCGACCCGGCGAGCCAAAAAACGAACGACCGGAACCAGAATTGTCGCAGCGAGGACGGAACAAAGGAGCGAAACCAGGGTCAACCAAATCATTGGTGTCGTATCATGCGGCTAGAAAAGTCGAAACGTCGAACTTGACCGTTTGACTCGCCCCCCCTCGGGGAAAACGTGTAGGTCATCACAGTTTACCCGACGATTACAGAAGCACTCAGTCTAAAACAGAACCCGTTTCAGAGAATGCTTTGAATCTTCATTTTGAGTATTCTTTGCAACGATCGGAGGGAAAGCCCGCCCGGATATCCCCTCCCGGGCGGTGGAACGATCACTAAAAGAACGGTCGGCAAAGCCGATAGAACCCCTACAGCTGGCGTTTCCGTCAGTTTTGGCTAAATCCTTTCGACCGTTACGGCGATAAACACCCCTAGGACGGTACGCCATGAACCGGTGGGCTGCCCGAAATGCTTGACCCAATTTCGAATTCCGCCAGCAGCCAAGGGGGGCCAAATGGCGATTCGTTCAACACGTGCGGCCAGCGCACCCGAACACCACCCGATTCCGTCGGGACGCAACTCCGAAACACCACCGCAATCCACCTGCGATCGCGTCGCACGACCGACGCGTCGCAGGACGGCCCGGCGCCGTCTGCGATCGTTTGTCATCGCCGGGACCGCAGCGTTGATGCTGACCGGCGCCTCGGGATGCTCCTTGGTCTCCAACGCGTATCGTCAGGTACGCAAAGCGGAGTACCTGGACGAGTTCATGCTCGCCCATCGCAACAAGGTCTTTGCCACAAAGGCATGGTTGCGAGAAAAACACTGCCACAAGAACCGTCCACACCTGAACGAGTTCAAAGCAGGTTTCCTGGAAGGCTACGCCGACGTGGCCAATGGCTCCGACGGCTGCATCCCCCGTGTCGCGCCGAGCCAATACTGGGGGTGGAAATACCAGTCCCCCGGTGGGCAAGCCGCGATCGATGCCTGGTTCGCCGGGTATCCATTGGGGGTCAAGGCAGCCGAACAGGATGGCGTTGGCTATTGGGGTCGAGCCCCGATGATGGTCCAGCAGCCGCCAGCGAGTGACAGCGACACCGCCGCGACGCCGACCGAGGCTTCAACGGTGCTCGGGCCCGATGGAAAACCGGTCCCTCCGGAGATCATTGTCCCGGGATCGACGCGGATCATCGAGACGACAACGCCGATCGAGTCGTTGCCGGCGGAAACGCTGGCCCCGCCCGCCATCGGGAGCGGCCAACCGGCGTTCGATGCGGACACGCTCAGTGCCCCCTCGCTCGGTACCCCCGCGCTCGGAGACGATGCCGCGTTGAAATCGAATTCCGATCGGCCGGGCTTCGGCGGCGAGGTGGACAGCCTGGTCGATGCGGCGACGTTGGTGCCACGTCAATCGGCAACCACCTACACCTTGCAGGACTCCGGTCGCCCGACCGTTCCCCTGGGTGAAGATGCGATCGAAGGGATTTTTGGTTCGATCGAAATGCCCGCCAATTCAAGTGACGCCTCGTTGAAAACGAATGCGGCACAAGCTCAATCGAAGCCTACCGGCCAAGCTGACGCGATCGTCGAGACGGCCAGTGCCGACTCCGACGAGATTCCATTTAAGTTTGAATAGCAGCAGCCAACGGTCGCTTCAATCCACGCTGAAAACCTACAGTGACGAGTGCAGGGATGAATAACAGTATTGCTAACTTGGGAAAAAAACAGCCGCGGGCCGAAGGGCGTGACCGCGGCGACAGCCGAGCCTGCCGCGGCGGTCTGTTCGATTCCCTTCGCACTGGCGTTCGGTGTCTCAGTGCCAAGGCGGCTGCGGCCGTGCTGATGGCGGGCTCGCTGACCGGATGCTCCGCGTTGACACAGCCGATCGATGGTGTGCCCGCGGATCGACTTCCGCAACAGTACTTCGCCGAACCCAAGAACGATCTTGTTCCCGTGGACATCTCGGCGTTGTCACTCGAGCCGCCGCGAGAATACTTGATCGGTCCAGACGACATCCTCGGTGTTTACATCGAAGGCGTGCTGCCGTTCAACCCGCCGAACGCACCGCCGGAACCTCCGCCGGTGAACTTCCCCGACGCCGAAAGCACCTTGCCGCCGTCGATCGGTTACCCCATCGCCGTGCAGGAAGATGGGACGCTGGCGTTGCCCCTGATCGAACCACTGAATGTCGATGGATTGACTCTCGATCAGGTCCGCGATGCAATTCGCGACGCCTACATCGATAATGACATCTTACGGCCCGAGAAAGCACGCCCCATCGTGACCATCATTCGGGAGCGTACGATCGACGTGATCGTCGTCCGTGAAGACGGCGGTGGCGGTGGAGGACTGACCAACCAGAGCGTCGGAGCTCAGTTCGTCTTGGGCGGAAGTGACCGCAGCGCAACCGGCGGACTCGTCAAACTGAGGGCCTACCAGAACGACATTCTGCACGCCTTGGTTGAAACCGGAGGATTGCCGGGGCTGAACGCCAAGAACCAGGTCAAAATCCTTCGAGCCACCAAAGAAAACAGGGAAGCAAGAGAAGCATTCCTAAAGAAATTCCGCGCCCAACGTCAGGCGGCGATGCTGGATCCCTGTGCCTGTTTGCCGAAGTTGCCCGAAGATCCGAACATCCTGAGAATCCCATTGCGGCTGCCGCCAGGTGAATCTCCCAATCTGTCCCAAGAACAAATCACGCTGAAAGATGGCGACATTGTTTACATCGAATCACGTGCAACCGAAATCTTCTACACCGGCGGGCTGTTGCCCGGAGGCCAGTTCCCCATGCCGCGTGACTATGACCTGGACGTGCTGGGTGCCATGGCCTTGGCCGGCCAAGGCGTTTATGGAGCGGTGGGTGGGGGAGGACGCCCAGGCGGCATCGGCGGGCAGATCGCGACGATCCCACCGGGAAGGCTGTTTATCTTACGCCAAACCGACTGCAATGGTCAGGTTGCGATTGAAGTCGACTTGACCAAGGCCATCAACGACCCGAGATCACGACCGCTGATCCAAGCCGGTGACACGCTGATCCTGCAGTACAAGGCCGAAGAAGAACTGCTGAACTTCGGCCTGGGAACCTTCTTCACCTACGGAATCCAGGAACTGTTGCGGAACAACTAAACCCTCCGCAACCCGTTCGACGAATCTCTACCGATCGCCGCGAAAGGCAACTTTCGCGGCGATGGTTGTTTGGAACCGGACGTCTTTCACCCAACGGTCCCCGACGCAACCTCAGCGCGCCACTTCATCCCATTTCAACACGCGAATCGATCCGCTCGGTTCCATGAATTCATACGCCCCCATCTCAAAACCCTGAAAGCTGGGGCGAGAGTTCCCGTCCAAGTCGATCGAGACCAAACCGGACAGGTCGGCGCCCGAATTGATTGCCGGTGACCCCATCGACAGGTGATAATCTCCCGTAGCTGGATCGGCGAAGAGCGGCGGGTCGCTGGTCTCGCCGATTCCCGCGGAGCTGTTCCCATAAGGGCGACGCAGCGCGTGCACCAAGTTGTACTGGTGGTCGAACGTGCCGCCGGGTCGGGCGTTGTACAGTCCATAGTACGTCGCGTCAAAAATGGAATTGCGGATCGTGGTCGCACCTTCGTAACGAATCAATCCATAGTACTTCGCGGCGGCGACGGTCGTGTGCACGATCGAATAGTCAGCGTCCGCCGCCCGCAGGTAGATGCCGTAGTCCGTTCCCGCGATGACCGTGTTGGTGACCGCGCCCCGATCGGTCTGCAACGCGATTCCGTATCGTCCCGCGGCGATGGTGGATTGCCTAACGTCACAACGGTCGCCCCTGGCCAGGATCGCCCAGCTCCCTGTCAGCCGCCTGAAGGAGCACCCATGGATCGTTCCCGATCCGCTGGATTGATAAATGCCGGTGCTGGATAAATCCGCGAACAACAACGAATCCACCGTCGCTCGGGTGCGATTCAAGACCAGGCCCTGTCGGCCGTTGCGAATACTGCTGTTGCGGATCACCACGGGCAAAGGGTTCGCCGAATCGCCGCGGACATAAATCCCGCCGCGGGTTGCCCCCGTCACGACGGCTTTGGAAATCTGGATCGGTAGGTTCGCTGTTCCGACCGTTCGCAGATAAATGCCGTAAGCAGCGTCGTTGAAACTGGAATCGGTGATCTCGCATTCACCGTCCAGGTAGCCCAGCACACCGTACCGAGTCGCGGTAAATGAACATTGCCCGATCGACAGGCTGCCGCGAGAGCAGTAGGCACCGGTTTCATTGCCGGCGAGTTGGATGCCCGTCATGGTCAGTTTGCCGCGTTGACAGAGCACGCCATACTGGTTTCCGGTCATTCGGACGTTCATCGCCGGTGTGAGCGTCAACGGTTGATTGTTGACCCGCAGCCCGTAACGGTTGTTGTTCAGTTCGAGATTGGCGGTCGACGACGGATCAAGTGTTGCCCCCGTCATCAGCAACCCGTATCCAGTGTTGCCGGACAGATCACAATTGCGAATCGTCGGCCGGATGTTCTGCTTGCTGTAGACATACATCCCGTGGCCGTTGCCATTGGCGACGCATCGGTCGATCTGCACGTTCGCGCAATCGTTTAACACCACGCCGTAGGAACCGCAGGCGTTGATTGCCAATCCGTCGATGATGACCGATTGGGATTGATAGGCATAGAAACCGGTGGTCGTTCCTCGTGCGGTCGTGTTGCTGATGGTGCAATCACCGTAGTAATCCGTGATCGGGTACTTGCACGAATCGCTGGTGGTCACGTCATCGATCGACCACTCGACCGTGTTGGCGATCACGCCGCGAGGACAATTGCGAAACGTATTTTTGTCGGCCCCTGCATAGGTCCACGTACCGCCCCGCATGTACAGCGCCGCCGCGGTATGATCCTCCGAGGTCAGTCTTTTCAGAACCGGAGCCGTCGCGGAGGTGTTGTGGACCATGACACCGTATCGCGAATTTGCGAATCGACATCGTTGAACATCAATGTCGTCCGAGCGGACGTACAGCCCATAGGTGCATGCGTTGGCATCGGCAGGGTTTCCACTGAACTTGCTGTCGGAAACGGTGGCCGACTTGTTATCCGACAAGTAGGCGCCCATCTTGTCGCCGCCGAACGTGCACTTGTCGACCGACACTCGCGTTCGGTAGCTGACCAGCCCACGGTCGTTGCCGCTCAAGTCCTGGTCTGACAGGATCAGTTCCGCATCCTCTCCCTCGGCGTGGTTGGAATAGATGGCGTAGTTGTTGTCGACGAAATCGATGCGATCTTTTTTCGAGACGGTCAAGCGTTTGTTGCCCGACCGCTGGTACAGACCGTATTGGTTTCCACGCAAAGTGACCTTGCGGAAGTCATAATCACTCTGGTGCGCCGTGATACCGACACGCATCGATTCGATTTGCAAATCAGAAAGTTCAACGGATGCTCCGGTCGTGTCACCGAGTGTAACGCCATAGTTCCCACCCTTGATGGTGCAACGGCTCATCGAGAGTGATTGGCCGTCACAACGCGCCGCATGCGACGTCGTGTCCAAGAAGTCGCTGCGTGTGATGGTGGCAGATTTCAATGCCGTTCCATAAACACCGATCGCGCTGCCGTTGAACTCGCACCGGGACACCGTCAATCCCGTGCGGACCGCGTACACGCCGCGAGTTTTGGTGGGTGCATCGCCGGCGTTGATCCGATCGAAAAAACGCGTGCCGGTCACCGTCAATGACGTCCCGTCGTATCCGATGCATCCGTATTGTGTCGCCGCGAATTGGCAGTTGCTGACGTTGGCGGATTCAATCCCGGTCGTGTAGAGACCGAATCTGCCCCCTGCGAAGCTGCATCCGTTGACAAGCAATCGGTGGGCGCCCAGATCGCGGAGCGCGTAGGTCAGATTCTTGAAACTGCAGTTCAGATAATACGCGTATCCGGTCGTGTTGGTGACCAGGCTGCCGTAGCTATTGCCGTCGATCGATGCGTTGCGTTGAAAGGCAAACCCGTAGAACAAGACGTTGCCGGTATTGAAAACACGTACCGTCCATGTCTTGGCTTGGGGGCGAATGACGACCGATCCCTTGTCGCCCGTGTAGATGCCCGTCTTGTCTGCGTACAGCACCAACCATGCGTTTGAATTTGCGCCGCCACTTCCCTTGATGATGACGTTCTCGTCATAGGTTCCCGCACCGACGAAGAGAACGTCCCCCTGTCCGGCGACAGACGTGGCTTTGCCGATGGTGCGAAACGCTTGGTTGCGATCGGTGCCCGGGTTGCTGTCGTTGCCGGTCGTGCGAACGTAGTAGTTGGTCGCCTGAGCCGTCGACATCGGCAGCAGCACCAAGAGCCCGATCAGGACGAGTGGTCGACAACGTGGAATGCAGTGCGTCACGGGAAGGGACCGTTGAAGGGGTGTGGTTGAATTCGCTGGCGGCTCAGTCGCCTCAGGGCAAGTCCGGAAAACCCTCCAACTCGGGCAATTCAGGCATCTCGGGCAACCGCAGTTCTTCGGGAAGCTCAAGGTCCATGCCGGCGGGAATGGATCCGAGCCCCAAGTCCGGATCCGGCGGAGTCGCAAATCCTGGATCCGACAGATGGAATTCGTCCGGTGCGGCTGAATGACGAGAGATCGCACTGGGGCTTGTCGTGCGTCGTCGGACAGGTTGCGGCGTCAGACCTTGAACCGCCGGGTTTTCGATGGGTTGGTCCATCATCGCCAACGTCATGCACTCGTCCAGGTGCCGGATTTCCACGGACCTGTTTTTCATGTTCGTCGAGAGCAACGAGATGCCCTCAAACTCTTCTCCCGCTTGAATCGGGACCAGTTTCCCACCGACCCGCAGCAGCGCCAGCGTGGCAAGTTCGTCTTCTGCATCCGACGACACAAACCCGATCAGTCGCACGGTCGACTGCTCGGTCTCTGGTTCCGGCGCGTCAACTTCGACTTTGACGGTCGCCGTCTTGGGGGGCAGAAAGAAATTGAGATGATCGGGAATCGCTGAGATGTCTTGTTCGTCAAACGCGTTGTTTTTTGTTAGCGGTAGGGCGCGAGCCCTCCGGTCTTTCAAGGTGTTCTCAGGCTGGGACCGGACGGCTCGCGTTGTTCCGCTAGCTGCTTCCGTGTCAGCGTAGGTGGCATTGGTTGCGGGCGCCCCGGCGTCAGACATCGCCGTTGCAGCCGGCCCGCGTCGATCGACCAGGGTCAGCGGCAGCGTCTCTTGGCGTTGCGTCATCACCGCGGACGGCTCCGGTCCGCATCCTGATACGCAGATCAGGGCCACGAGGAAGGCCGACACGATGTGACGCTGGGGAGTGGACGATGCGAGGGGTTGCATGGGTGGCACAGCACATGACTTGTCGATTGATCAAAACGTTTCTCTGTCGCACTCTGTGACACGCCCGCATGCGGCGGCCGACTCGCATGGCGAATTGACGGTTTTCCCTCGCTTGAGGGCGATCTCAGGTGGCTTCTGTGCGATCTTTGCCAACTGTCATGTCTGCGTTTGACCGAAGGTTTCGGCAACCTAGCGTTCTGACAGTCTCACCGTATCAGTGTGCCATTTTGTGCCTGCAATGAATTCCGAAGCAAAGACAATCCTGGTCTACATCGCCCACCCAACGGTGTTGGAGGTCACGGTGTTTCGTCTCGAGTTGCTGGGGATGCGGACGACGGGCGTGCGCAGTGGCGACGAGATGACCGAGGCGTTGGCCGAAGCGTTGCCGGATGCCGTCTTGATCGATCTTGATCTGGAGATGGGCGAAGGCATTCGCTGGGTGGAGAAGATCGCGTCGGACGAATGCACGAGCCATATTCCGATCATTTGCATCTCCAGCCGCGGTGACCTGGTCGAGGTCGAAAACGCTTACAAGGCCGGGGCCAAGAGCTTCGTGATCTCGCCGTACGATCCGGTCGTTCTCGAATCCAAGTTGGTCACGCTGCTCAATCTCGTGTCTGAACCGATCGCGACCCAACGAGATCTCACGGAACGAACATGAGCAGCGTCAAAATTCGTCGCATCGGTGACATCCTGTTAGAACATGGTGTCATCACCGAACAACAGCTGCAAACCGCGTTGGTCGATCAACGCCAAACTCGATTGCAGTTGGGCGTCTTTCTGCTCAGACGCGGCCTGGTCACGCGGGAACAGTTGGGCAAGGCGCTCGCCGAACAATACGAACTGCCGTTCTGTGGCTTTGACGAACATGTCACGCACGGGCAATTGGTTCGGTTGCTGCCCGAGTCCTTTGCGCGTCGGCGTAAAGTTGCACCGGTCGAGTTGCAAAACAAAGTGCTACGGCTGGGGATGGTCAATCCCAGCGACATGGAAGCGATCAGTGAAATCGAGTTGATGACCGGCTATCAGGTCGAACCGGCAATCTGCCTGGAAGCGGATATCGACCGGATGCTCGAATCGGCGTTTGATGACAAGATCAAGGCCAAGCAAACCGCCGTCGACATCCGCATTCAAGAGCTGGAGGAACGCGGCAGCGAGACGATTCAATTGGATGAAAATTTGGAGGACAGCGACGCGCCGGTGGTGCGTTTGCTCGATGCCATTTTGATGGGGGCGGTGCGGGCCGAAGCAAGTGACATTCATTTGGAACCCGATTCACCGCAGATGCGCGTCCGCTATCGAATCGACGGTCAATTGCACCAGATCATGACCGTTCCGGGCGACAGCGAGGACGCGTTGGTCGGACGTGTCAAAGTGTTAGCGGATTTGGATACGGCAGAGAAACGACGTCCCCAGGACGGCAACCTGACCATCCAGGACGGTGAAACCCGAGCCAGTTTTCGAGTCAGCTGTATCCCCTGTGTGCGCGGCGAAAAAGTCGTCATGCGGGTGCTCGATGAATCGAGTAAGACGTTTGATTTCTCACTGCTCGGGATGCACGAGCGTCAATTGGCAACCGTCAAACAATTGCTCGACCGACCACACGGTATGATCGTGATGACCGGGCCGACGGGATCCGGGAAAACGACCACGATGTATTCCATGCTGTGCAGCATGGACTCGGCGTCGAAGAACATCTCCACGATCGAAGACCCCGTCGAATTTCGTCTCCCCGGCATCAATCAGGTGCATGCCAACAACGAATTCGGGATGGGATTTGCCAACGGACTGAAATACTTGATGCGACAGGATCCGGACGTGATTCTGGTCGGAGAGATCCGCGATCACGAAACCGCCACGACGGCCGTCCAAGCCTCGCTGACGGGACACCTGCTGATCAGCACGCTGCACACCAATGACGCGGTCGGAACGGTTGCCCGGCTGAGCGATCTGGGACTCGACAATTTCAAAATCGCCGGGGCGCTGGTCGCCTCGATCGCACAGCGTCTGTTGCGACGACTGTGTGAGCACTGCAAACGCGAGTGCCAGCTCAATCGGTCATTGTTGGAACTGATCTACCAAGGCCGCGAGATTCCCTCGGGTCTGGATCTGAGCGGCGGATTCTTTGAAGCCGTCGGCTGTGAACAGTGTGGCGGCACCGGATACTCGGGCCGCGTTCCGATCTTTGAAATCATGGTCGTGACGCCCCAGTTGGAACATGCCATCGAATCCGGCATGCCCGGCAGCACCCTGCGTAGCATCGCCTGCTCCGAAGGGATGGTCGATCTGGCCACGATGGGCGTGGAACTTGCCCAACAGGGTGTCACGTCTATCGAAGAAGTTTACTTCAAACTGTCAGGTTAATCACCATGAGTACCGCATCGAGCCGCGGCGGTGCAGGTGCCGTCAACGGTCGCGACCAGACCGAATCGTGGGCTCTGCTGAAGAGCCTGCACGAGATCAAGTTCGGCAACGATCCCCAGCACCGCTTCAAACGCAAAGACCTGATTGTGTTTCTGAGGAACCTGACCACGCTGGTGCAAAACGGCGTGTCGTTGACACACGCGTTGGAAACCGTGACGCGCGATCGGTCGCTGAAAAAGTACCAGCACATTTTGTCCTCAATCTCGCGGGCACTCAAAGGCGGTGAGTCGTTGTCGGCGTCGATGAAGACCTTTCCCAGCGCGTTCAACATGACCTTGGTCAGCCAAGTCGAAGTCGGGGAACGTTCCGGCAAGCTGGATCAGGCTTTGCTTCGCATCACCGAGCAACTGGAACGGTCGTCGGGGCATCGCAAGATGATCCTCAAAAAGCTTGCCTATCCGGCGATCTTGGTCGTCGCGGGAACCGGCAGCGTGATCTTCATGTTGTTGTGCGTGATACCGACCTTTCAAGAGATGTATGAAGATGCCGGTGCGACGCTTCCGGCGATCACCCAATTGCTGATCGACGTCAGCGCCATCGTCCAGGTCTATGGCTTTCATCTGTTGGGATTATCGATTGTCTTGGCCATCACCGTCATCACCTTGTTCAAGAACGTCCAATCGAGACGTTGGATCGATCGCAATTTGATACGCATTCCGATCGTCGGCGAGTGGTTTCGCAACCTGGCGATTTTGCAGTTCGCCGATGTGTTGGGAAACCTGATGGAGAGCGGATTCACGCTGGCCGAGGCCTTGCCGCCGGCCGGACGCGCGATCGGCAACCGTCATGTCCAGGAGAAAATCCTGGGGCTGTACACCGCCATCCGGCGTGGCGAACGTTTCAGTCAGTCGTTGCAGCGCGAAGGCGATTTGTTTCCCGCGGTCGTGAATCAGTTGGTGATTGTCGGTGAACGGACAGGGCGTCTGGTTCCGGTCACGCATCAAATTCGAAAACACCTGCGGCGCGACGTCGAGGACAGTACCGACGCGATCGTCGGCGCGATCGAACCCATTTTGACCATCGTACTGGCCGTCGCCGTCGGGGGCATCTTGCTGGCCGTCTACCTGCCCATGTTTGACTTGATCGGAAAGGTGAATCAGTGACTCCGTTGCCGCGATTCTATCCCGCGAAACGAATCGGGCTTTCGTTGCTTGAACTGCTCGCCGCGTTGGCCATCATGGGCGTGATCGCAGTCGCGATTGTGCCTCGCATCAGCGGCGGAGCGGGCCAGGCGAACGACAGCAGTTGTCAACTGCGAAAAGCGGTCATCGAAGTGCAAGTCTCGTTGTGGCAGCGGGAAAACGGTCGCTGGCCAATGCAAGATCTCTCGGATATCGGCTCCGACGTCCGCTTCTTCCCCGATGGTCTGCCCCGATGTCCGGTGGATTCCACACGCTACACGATCGATGCCTCAACGGGGAGGGTAAACGGGCATCATCACTGAGCCAAAGGAGGGCCCCGAAGGGATGCTTTGACCTAACTTTGATCACTGAAGGTCCACCATGACAAAGGGCTTTCCATATTTCAGTTAACTGGCTCAAGCGATTCGATCTTGCCATTTGATCCCCGATAGCCTCGAAAGTAGGGCACACCATGCAACGAACAAGACACGTCAAACGCTCCGGTTTTTCGCTTCTTGAACTGTTGGCCGTCGTCACAATTCTCGCAGTGATCGCTGCCGTCGTTGTGCCGCGAATCTCCAGTTCGAAAGTCGCCGCACAACAAGAAGTGAACAAACAAAACATGGCAGAGATCAACGCCGCGGTGGAACGTTGGTACTTCCAAAAAGGAAGCTACCCGCAGCTGAACCTGTCGGACATTGCGGCTGATGTGAACTATTTCCCTGAGGGTATCCCGAAAAACCCCGTGGACAATTCATCGTATCAACTCGATGCAGCAACGCACCGTGTGATCAAATAGCATTCGAGCCCCCCAATGATTCCGTGTTGAGACGTCGATGTCAACGAAGCGGCCTCAGTCTGATCGAGTTGCTGGTCGTCGTCACGCTCCTGGGCGTGTTCGCGACCGCGGCATTGATGCGATTCGGCCGCGACACCTTCGGTGATACGGGGGCGCGCTCCGAAGCCAGGTTGCTGTCTTTGGCGATGCTTCATGCCCAGCGTGCGGCGATTCGCACCGGGGATCCGCACGGCGTGGTGCTGCAAGGCCCGGCGGCGGCCGCGACCAGTTGGGCGGTTGTCGGGCGGCGTCAGGACGGTTCTCGGGTGACCGTCGAAGGACCGCACGGCGTCGCAGAACGTGTCCGGGTCTCAGTCAGTGCCGGCGAAATCTGGTTTGACTTTGAAGGCGTCGGCTCGCAACCATTTGCGGCTCAACTGCGGGGGCCCAATCGAATGTTCTCCGTCCAGGTGGAACCCCTGACGCGGATGATCCGAACGCAAGAGGGTTCGCCATGAACAGAAGCCAACCGCGGACCGGACAGACCATGCTGGAGCTGATCGCCGCAACGATCGTGATCACGATTGCGTTGGTTCCGGCGCTCAAGTTGACGCGTACACGGATCGCCAATACGGAAGATCTGGAACGCGCCGAAACGCGTCTGGCCCTGTGCACCAGCAAGTTGGAAGAGGAGTTGGCGTACACGGCTGCGAATTGGGAACTGAATTCCCATCGCGGCCACTTCGCCAGCATCGGACATGCCGATGTCTGGTTCCAAGTCATGAAATCCGATGCGATCGCGGCCGGTGGACGGCCCGGCGAACTGGCGACAATCGATGTGACGGTCTGGCACGACCAAGATGCCGACGCCACGCTCGACGCCGACGAGCAGCGGATCAGACTGGCAACCAAACTTGCAAAACTTGTCGCCTACGAGAGCGAGTTCAGTGATCCGTAGACAGCCGCCACCATCGAGTGCTCGCCCGCGACGCCGCGGTGTCAGCATGTTGGAACTGGTCATCGCCGGCAGCATGCTGGCCGGTGTGATGACCGGGTTGTCGCTCGTGATGCGCACCGCCCGCCAGTCCTGGGAAACCATCGACAGCGAGTATGCGGTGTTGCAGCAGGCGCACGCCACCTCGCGGCACTTTGTTCGCGCGGCACGTGAAGCCGTCGGCGTCGCGGCGATCTCGGCCGACGGCAATGCCATCACATTAAAACAACCGGACGATCAGACCGCGACTTGGCAATGGTACCCCAGTCGCGGCGGGCAACTGGGCGTGGTGACGTTTCGCGATTCTTCGAATCCATCCGAGTCCATGCTCGCGCAACAAATCGACGACCTCAGTTTTACGGGATTCGCCGCCGACGGTGTCACCGCGACCAACGACCCAGACGCGATTCATGTCATCCAGGTTGCTGCGACGGTGACGCTGCCGCGCTCCGCCGTGCCGCAGCGGACCACGCAGTGCAAGGTGTGGATCCGATCATGGTAAACCGACCAAGGGGCATCCGATGAACCCAATGAACCTCCCGCGACCGCGCCCCGTTCGGCGCCCCGTTCGGCATGGTGCCGCGCTGTTGCTCGCGATTTTTGTAATGACACTGGTCAGCACGCTGGCGGTGGCGACGCTGGACGCCGAAATGATGCGTTACATGGCGCTCCGGAATACACGCCAGTGGGATGAAGCCCGCTACCTGGCCGAGGCGGGTCTGAACGATGCATTCGCGCAGCTGGAGAAAAACATCTCGTGGCGGGGCGGGATTCCGGGGACCGAGTTTCCTGCCGGAAGCGGTTGGAGCTACCGGGTGACCGTCGCCGACGGTTCCGACGGCACCGTCGATCTGATGTCCACCGGGACCGTCGGCAACTTCACACGAACGCTTCACGTCACCGTCAAGCAGGGAGGTTGAACACGCAACGATGGCAAGCAAACTGCAGAACGATCTTTTAAAGGCCACCGATCGCGAACCCGCGACGCTCGAACGGCGCCAGTCCCCGCGACGGCGGGTCCGGCGCGATCGACGAAAAGGCGTCAGCCGGACCGTCGGGATGGACGTCTCGCCGTCGGGCATCGCGATCGCAGTCGTCGAAAAGTCCGGCAGCGAGTCAAAGCTGATCGTCGAGCGGATCGCGTTTCCCGCCGACAGCGGCCCGCGACACGGTGACTGGAGTGACAACACGCTCACCGATGCACTCAACGAATTGGCGTCCAAATACAACCTGGGCGGACAAGCCGTCACGGTCGGGCTGGGCGGCAACCCCTGCGTGACACGCGTGGTCGCCGGGGACAACGAAGAAGTCGACAACGAGATCCGCGAACTGACACACCGGACACAACGCTATATCGGGATGGGATTGGGCAGCAAGGTCAGTTGCCAGAGCACCCATCGCATCGACGCCAAACGGAAACGTGTCTGCGTCACGATTGCGATTCGGCAGATGGTCGATGCGATCGCCGCGGCGGTCCAGTCCGCCGGGATGCGGCTGGCCCACCTGGAACACAGCATGCTGGTGCTGTGCCGCATCCTGCACGCCTATGAAAAAGACAGCCATGAGCCGGTCCTGTTTATGGTCGAAGAATTGGGCCGCGTCGACCTTGGGATCTCCTACCAAGGCCGCTTGTTGCTGGATTATCGTCCGGCGATTCCCGAGGCCTCGGTGACCCATGGTTCGATCGTCCAGCGGCACTTGAAGTGTTTGCGGCGCTATATCCATGCCCAATTGCCCACCGCTTCGGCCGACTTGTCGCCCCTGTTTGTGACCCAAAAACATTCCGACCACGAATCGCTGGATGAAAGTCTGGATGAACCCTCGATCCTACGTCGCCAACGTTTTCCGATGGAAGAGTTGTGCCACGGATTTCAGGTGCAGGGCGAACTCTCGGAAGACTCCGGCACGATCGCGGCGATCGGGCTGGCGCGGCTGAACAATGACGCGAGGTCTGCCGAAGAAACGAACGATTTGGTGTCCACCTTGCGCACCGGACGTCGGGTTCAATGGCTTCCGCTGATCCAGCACACCTGGCCCATCACGCTGGCCGCATCGATCGCCCTGGCGCTGTTTTTGATGGGCCAACACGCCCGCTCCTTGGCGCTCCGCACCGAGGCACAAATCGAAACGCTGACCCTGCAAAACGCTCAGGGCAATCAGATTCGCTTGACCCTGCAGCGGCGCATGCAGCGAGCCGAACAGGTCGAAACCCTGGCCGCCGGGATTCCCACACGCGATTGGGCCGACGTATTTTTGAAAGCCGGACGAAGCCTTCCCCAGGGATCCTGGCTGGAATCCGTGCGGATCGAAAATGATCAGACGGTCCGAATCAGCGGCGCCAGCTACTCCGGTGAAGCCGTCTACACCTATATCGATCGACTGAAACAGACCGGAATGTTTTCGCGTGTGGCACTGGAATCCACCAGCGCGACGCGAAACAGCGTCGGCGCCCAATATCGATTCCAAGTTTCGGCGATCGTCCAGCCGAAGCCGCAACCGGAATCGTCCATCCGATTCGCGTCGACCATCGTCGGGGAACTTGATCGTGGGTAACCAGTTCGTCCAAGCGTTTCTTGAACATCCCCGCCGCGGCACCCTCGTGTGGGCGACCGCCATCGTGCTGGCCCTGCTGTTGGTGATCCCCGCCTGGGACCACTACACCGGGACCCGGGGCGAGGTGGCGCGGTACAACACCGAACTCCGCGAGATCTCGTGCTCGTTGTCCAACCTGGAACTGCTCCGCGCCAAGCTCCGAGAAGTCGAATCGATACCGAATGCTAGCAACCAGATGTTGGACGGGGACGCCGCCGCGGAGATCCGCGAGCGAGTGACGAAACTCGCCCAGCAGATGGGGTGTCGCGTGAGGCGTTTGACGATGAGCCATCCCGTGATTCGCCCCTGGCATGTCAACGACAATCCGTTCGATGAAGACGGGTCGCGCGACGCCGAAGCAACGAATTTTATGTTGGAGACGCGGACGCTGACGTTGTCCGTCGGCGGAAGTCTCGCAGAGCTTACAAAGCTCACAATCGCGCTGACCCGACTGGACCGGTTTGCCGTACCGTCAAACATGACCTTGCAGCGTGAGGGCAATGACGGACATTTGATCTTGGACGTTGAGATTTCTTTGTTCAACCTTACCGAGACGTTCGATTGAGCAGGTGGGCACGGATGCTCAGACGCGCCGATCGGTGTTTTCGCGCCAGACCGGACCATTCCACGGAGAGGTATTTTGGATCCCCACACCACGTGCGTTCGATTCGAACGAAGGCGGATGGAGGCACCGCGATGGCCATGGACGTCGGCGATCGCGTTGGTGCTCTGTCTGTGCCTGGTGGGTGGGGCTTCCGGACAGACCGATCTGTCGGTGCAGAAGGACGTTTCGGCGGAGATTCAGCAAAAGCTGTCCAAGCGTTTCAGCTTGGACCTCCGCGACGCCACGTTGTTGGAAGCCCTGTTTGCGGTTCGCGATGTCAGTGGGTTGAACATTGTCGTTGGCAATGAAGTCACCGGAACGGTCAATGCGTCGTTCGCCGACACGGCCGTCTATGACATTTTGGATTCACTGCTGATCACGCGTGGGTATGGATACCGGGTCGTGGGCGGCAGTCTGGCGATCGTTCCGCTGGCGAGCCTGGGCGATCAATTGCCGCTGTTCGAAACCAAGGTCATCGGCTTGGTGCACTGCACTCCCACTGACGTCTTGTCCTCGATCGAATCCATGCTTTCCCCTGAGGGCCGAGCCCATGGTGTCGAATCCAGCAACTCGATCGTCGTGATCGATTATCCCGAACGCATCGACACCGTGCGACGACACCTGGAATCCTTGGAATCTGCGGCGCAGAGGTATCGCCAAGAGCAACGCTCGGCGAGTGTTCAGCAGCGGTCGATCGGTGGCGAACCGGCTTCTCCAGACAGCGACATCGTGCGTGTCATTCAAACCCAATACGTCTCGTCGGACATTTTGGCCGCAGCGATCAAACCGCTGTTGAGTGAGGGCGGACAAGCCGCGGCCGTTGTGATGGAGAACAAAGTCGTGGTCGCCGACAAAGCCTCCAACGTCCAACGCATCGCATTGGCGCTGGCCGAGTTGGATCAGCCGCGGCCCCAGGTCAGGATTTGGGCACTGATTTATGACTGCAGCACCGATGACCTGGAACGCCTGGGGGTCAACTGGAGCGGCGGCCTGAACAGCGCTTCGATCGCTACCGCCACCGGCTCGGCGGCACAATCGATCGCCGTCAGGAGCATTACGGCACCGCTCGATAGCGGCACCAACGGCGTGGTCACCCTGACCAGTCTCAATCGATACATGAATATGGATTCAATCATCCAGGCGCTCGATACCGCCGATGATTCTCGATTGCTGGCGGATCCGAACGTCGTCGTGATGAATCATGAAAAGGCGGAAATTCAGATTGTCACCGAAGTACCCTACCAACAATTGACCCAGGGCCTGGAGGGAGGCACGATCGGCACGACCGAATTTCGCGAGGCCGGTGTGACGTTGAACGTGGTGCCGCACATTGCCGAAGATGACACGATCGCATTGGTCGTCAATCCACGTTTCAGTCTGCTGACCGGATTCAGCGAACCGGACAACGCGCCGATCATCGACCGACGAGAGACGACGACCACCGTTCGAGTGGCCAACAACCAAACGATCGTTTTGGGTGGTCTGCGGCAACGCACCCGAATTTCCGAACGCAGCGCCATCCCGGGCTTGGGCAGGATCCCCTATCTCGGCAAACTGTTCCGGCATCGCTCGGCCTCCACCCGCGAAAGTGAATTGCTGGTCTTCATCACCCCGCAAATCATCCTCGACCAAAGCATCGGAACGGCTCGCGAGCACTGCGTCAACCAAATCCTCGAAGGTCAAATCAATCAAACGCCGACCGACCCGGTTCCCTTTGGGATCGACCCCTTGCGAGCCGAATTGGACGCCCGCGCGAAACAGATCGACCATTTCAAACGCCTGGAACAAGCCCACGCGCGGCAGCCACACGTGCATCAGCCACAGAGTTCGACCAACGCCTGCGAATGCTTCGAAATCCCCTGGGACCAGGCCTTCGACAACCAGGCCGAACCGATCGACATCGGATTGTCGGATCCGGTCGGTCCGTGACGCGACGGTAAAGCCTCAGGACGCCGATTCGATTGCTGCAGCTTTTGGCAACCGATTTAGACTCTCTCCCTCTGGGAGAGACGGCGTTTGCGCAGCAAGCAAACGCCAGAGAGGGCCGGCGGCTCGCGAAAGTCTTAGCGTTTTCCGCTACGATCAAATCCGTCACTGATACAATTGACGTCCTCAGGCCTCGCGGTCGCGATCACGTGTTGCCGCTTCGCCGCATTCCACCGCCTCCGGTTGCTCCGGGACAGCGACTTCCGCCTGGTCGGCCATGGTGACTTTGGCGATGCGTTTGGCAAAGTAATACATCCGTTTGACGTATTCCATGATTTCCGATTCGAGCCGATACATGGCCAGTCGATTCGGGGCCTTCGCGGCGAGACGGGACGAAAGGTGGCGTTCGGCCTTTCCGGAGAGGGCGTTGATCGTCGCTTTCATGGCGGAGACCTCGCGCGCGATCTCGACATCCCCCGAGACGATCGATCGGATCGCCCGCTCGGTTGCCCGAATCACCTCGGTGTTCAAAGCCGTCAGGATCGCTTCGGTTTCTTCGCTGATGGTCAAATGGTTCACGATTCGCTCGCGCCCCGCCTGGATCAGGTTTGATTCGATCATGTCGCCGATGCTTTCCAGGTAATTCGCCACGGCCAAGTAGTCGTGCAACTGATCTGACTGGCGGTCCGTCAATTGCTCCTGTGAGAGCCGCCCCAAATAAGTCACGATGGCTCCGTGCAGCGCATCGACGTGATCGTCGAGTTCCTCAAGTGCATCGATTTCTTGGCGTGACCCATGGATGACGGTCTCCAACGCGCCTCGCATCATGTGCAACGCCGCGGCACCCAATCGGCCCAGTTCCATGCGAACAAGGTCCATCGCCAGGGAAGGTGTTTGCAACAGAATCGGGTCCAGGTATTTGGGGTGATCCGGCTCGACTTTGGAGACCAGGCTCTCGGGCACCAGACGCGTGACGAGCCACGCCAGCGGAGTCGTCAACCCGATCAACAGGACCGTGTTGGCGACATTGAACACCGTGTGCGCGTTCGCGATCTGACGCGGCGTCTCGGCGGCGACGCGTGCCAGACCGCTCAGTTCCGGGCTTGCCGGTGAGATCCACGTGACGATCTGGGAAAGCTGGGGGATGAACGCGAACCAGATCACGACGCCGGCGACGTTAAAGAGCACATGGGCGAGGGCGGCCCGCACCGCTTCGCGCGGTTTTCCGATCGAGGCCAGTCCCGCCGTGACGCAGGTGCCGATGTTGGCCCCGAAAATCAGCGCAATGCCGGCTTCCAGGGAAATAAAACCTTGGCCGGCCAGCGTGATCACCAATCCAGTCGTCGCCGACGAACTTTGCACCAGTGCCGTGAAGACCGCGGCCAGCAGGATCGCCCACAGCGGATCGTCCATCTGGTGCATCATGTCGACAAACGGTGCGTACGAACGCAGTGGCGCCGTGCCGTCGTTCATCAGTTGCATGCCGAAGAAGATCAGCCCGAACCCCATAATTAGATGGCCGTAGTGACGGACGGTTTCGTTCTTCGTTCCGAACAGCGTGAAAAATCCGATCGCGACCAACAGCAGCGAGTAATGGGTGATCTTGAACGCGATCAACTGGGCCGTGATCGTGGTGCCGATGTTGGCTCCCATGATGATGCCCATCGATTGCGTCAAGCTCATCAGTCCGGCCGAGATGAAGCCGACGACCAGCACCGTCGTCACCGAAGACGATTGCACGATGGCCGTCACAATCGAACCGGCCAACGCCGCGGTGAAACGATTCGTCGTCAGCGTCGCCAAAAGTTTCTTCAAGCCGTCGCCGGCGATCAACTTCAGCGACTCGGACATCTGCTCCAGCCCGTACAGGAACAACGCCAATCCGCCCAGCAACCCCATCAAAAGGGGCCCGATCTGCAACGAGTCGGATGTGACTTCAGCCAGCAACACGGCGGTCCGATAAGAGATTAAGATTCACCTGCATTTCCCCAAAGCTTAACACAAGCTTCACCCCGATTTGGCCACCGGCCTGTTTGGACATCCGCGCCGGCAGACGGATGGGCGAATACGCACGGGCTGATCGACACTCCCTCGTCGCCACCACACCGGCTTATCGGCCTTCGCCCACAACATAGCATGACAGTGACGCGCAACCCCAGAAACAGCTTCCGTCGATTCATCTCTGTCGTTTCAGTGCGTCGTTGCCGTGGTTGGGGGAGCGTTGGCCTGGCGTTGCTGGTTTCCACCATCCTCTTCGGCCCATTCGCCGGCACGGTTGTCGCCGCTCCACAGACCGACACCCCAGCGGTCACCGCACCACTGAACGTCTCGGATGACTCGTCAACCGGAACTCCAGGCGATTCAAATGGATTGACGATCAAACTGATTCCGGACCAGAAAGCATTTCTCGGATCGCCGGCGACGCTGATCGATTTATCAAAGGTTTTTACGGAAACCGAGATCGGCGATGAACCGTTCCAGATCGAAGTGCTGCGGAGCAAGAAAGATGTCGCAGAGGCTGTCGTCGATGGACACCAGCTACGATTGAACTGGCAGCGAAAAACGGCCAAGAAACGCGAGGTCTTGTTGCGGGCCACGAGTGCCTCGGGGAAAACCGTCGACACCAAGTTCTACGTCGAGCTGTGGGAACCCGATTATTGGAAGCTGATTCTCACGGTGCTCGGTGGGCTGGGGCTGTTTCTGTTGGGGATGAAGAACCTTTCCGAGGGGATGCAGGCCATCGCGGGCAACGGGCTGCGGCGGATGATCAGCATCGTCACGGACAATCGCCTGATGGCGACCGGTGTCGGGGTTTTGGTCACGATGCTGGTTCAATCCAGTTCGATCACGACGGTGATGGTGGTGGGGTTTGTCAACAGTGGCTTCATGACGCTGACCCAAGCGGTCGGAGTGATCATGGGGGCAAACATCGGGACCACGATCACGGGTTGGATCCTGGTTTTGAAAATCGGCAAATACGGACTTCCGTTGGCCGGCGCCGCGGCATTCGTTTACCTGTTTTCCAAGCGAGATCGGCTGCGATATGGTGCCTTGGCCTTGATGGGGCTGGGGCTCGTGTTCCTGGGACTGGAGTTGATGAAAGACGGTTTCGCGATCGTCAAAGAACTGCCCGAGTTCGAGGCCTGGTTCAAGGCCTTTGATGCCGGGACCTATCTGGGCGTTTTAAAGTGCGCCATGGTCGGCTGTGTCCTGACCTTCATCGTGCAATCGTCTTCGGCCACGCTGGGCATCACGATCGGCCTGGCACAGATCGGCGTGATCGATTTTGAAACGGCGGCGGCGCTCGTGCTGGGAGAAAACATCGGCACGACCATCACCGCCTGGTTGGCTTCGTTCGGATCCAACACCAATGCCAAACGGGCGGCCTATTTTCATATCGTTTTCAACATCTTGGGCGTCGCCTGGATCACCGCCGTGTTCCACCTGTACCTGATGCTGGTTCGCTATGTGGTCGCCGGGGATGTCAACGCGGACATGACGCTGGGCGTGATCTCGAGCGCTGAAATCACCGCCGCGATTGCGATGGCACACACCGGATTCAACGTGACCAACACGATCGTGTTTCTGCCGCTGGCTGGACACATCGCGTCGGGACTGAAACGGGTCATCCCCGATCGAAGGCGATTGTCGGACGAAGAGGAACACCTAACCAATCTCGACGTTCGCATGCTGGAATCCCCCGTCGTCGCCGTCGAGCAATCTCGTGTCGAAGTCCTTCGCATGGTCAACGCCTGCAAGCAGATGATGGCATGGCTAGAGGAACTGCATGAAACCGACGGCCCGGGCAAAGAATTGCGAAAAAAAATCCTGGACATGGAGGAGGAACTCGACGTCATGCAGGGCGAAATCGTCACCTTCATGTCGAACTTATTGGTCGGCAATGTTCCCCATGATGTGGTCGCCGAATCGCGTCGGCAACTGCGATTGGTCGACGAATACGAATCGATCAGCGACTGCATCGCAACGGTGGTCAAGGCGCATCGCCACCTCGAACGGCACGACTTGCGATTGCCCAACGCTCAGCAGCAAGAGCTGCTGGAATTGCACACGATGGTGTCCGACTACCTCGGTCTCGTCAGCCACTATTACGAGCAACTGAGCCATGCCGGAGGGGCCGTGGAAGCACTTCCGCACGGCGAGTCGATCACCAAACATGCCAAGTCGCTGTACAAGGGAGTGATTTCCAAACCGCCGGAAGAGCAGCTCGAAGTGCGTTCCCTGGTTTCGTACAACCGTATGGTGGCCGCCTACCGACGCGTCCGCGACCACCTGGTCAATATCGCCGAGGCGCTCGCGGGTGAAAAATAGCTCGCGGGGAAAACATCGCTCGCAAGGCACTAAACTACAGCAGCACGCCAGGCACGCCCCCAACCGGTCGGCCCCAGCCGGTCAATCAGCGCCGATCGGTCGCGCTCGGGAATCCCTCAAGCTGCCGCGACACGCTGGTACTGGGCATCACCAAATCCCAGGATCGGGTAGAAAATAAAGCCGAGGAAGGCGAGCCCAATCCCAAACCCGGCGCCCTTGCCGAAGTTCTTCGCGATATCGATCGAGATCACGATGGCGACGATGATGTTCACCAACGGGATCAGCATCAGCACGATCCACCAGATCGGTCTGCCGGCGATTTCAAGCAGCAAGACCACGTTGTAAATCGGGATGATCGCCCCCCAACCCGGCTTGCCGGCTTTCTCAAACGTCTTCCAAAGCCCCGCAACGATCACCACGATGATCACGAGCTGGATCAACAAAATCAGCAGCCCGACGACACCGCCGCCGCCGCCACCTTCTTGAGCTAACGGCAGATTGAATGGAAAGTGGATCATTTTGACGCCTCGTCGTTCGTTGGTTTCGGTCGATCCCTACAACGTTGTGAGTTACATCGCTGTGAGCGATCGCCGATCCGAAGCCTGCGAATCAATCGCCAGGGTAAAGGAAAAGACCCACCAGTTTCGGTGGCGACAGCCTACCCAAAGTCTATCGGATTTTTGGCGGGGCCACAAAAAAAACTTCACCGCGGCGCTCTCGGTTTCGCCACTCGCCAATTTTCTCCGCTGGCGTCTTTCGTGACGCGCACGAATCGATCAGCGGACGATCGGGTTGTGGCGGAGCGGACTCGATCGGCTCGGCGGCTTGTTGACCGTCAAGGCCACGCCCTATACTTAGCATCCCCCAAGATCGGTGGGCAACGAACAAGACTCCTCTCTAATCGAACAACGGCAACGAATTTTATGAGTCAACGACCCCTCAATGTTGGTTTGATCGGCGGTGGCGGTGGTGCATTCATCGTCCAACCGCATCAACGCGCGATCCATTTTGACGGCACCCGGCGTGTGGTCGCCGCGGCACTGCATCCCGATCCCAAAGTGGCCTTGGAGGAAGCGGCCAACTGGGACTACCCGATCACGGGATACACCAACTACGACGAAATGATCGAGGTGGAATCCAAGAAACCGATCGGCGAACGCGTCGATTATGTGGTCGTCGTCACGCCCAACCATGTTCACTTCGACCCGTCGATCAAATGCGTTCGCGCTGGGATTCCCGTGTTTTGCGAGAAACCGCTCACGCTCAATCTCGACGAAGCTCAACAGCTGGTCGATGCGGTGAAAGAAGCCAAAATCCCGTTCGGTGTCGCGCACACCTATCTCGGCCACTGGACCAGCCGGTTCGCCCGATTCATCGTCACCAGCGGGTTGTTGGGCGAGGTCCGTTGGGCCGATTCACGTTACTTGCAAGGCTGGCTGGCCGGGCGAACCGAAGACGCCGGCGTCGCCCAGGCCGAGTGGCGGGTCGATCCGAAAAAATCCGGGATCAGCTGCTGCGGCGGCGACATCGGAACGCACGCGCTGATGCAACTGCGATACATCACCGGACTCGATGTCACCAAGGTCCAGGCCAACTTGGTCACCTTCGTCGATGGGCGTCTACTGGATGATCACTTCACGACCTATTGCGAACTGTCCAACGGCGGCAAGGCGCTCGTGCGTGCGTCCCAGATCGCCATCGGTCACAAGAATGATCTGGGCATCGAAGTCAACGGCACCAAGGGCACGTTGATCTGGGACCAGGAGTTCCCCGAACAGCTGAAAATCTTGTTGCCCGATCAGCCCGACAGGACGTATTTCCGCGGTGCGGTTGCCGCCAACGACGGATTCCTCGGCGATTTGCCAGAGGAACTGATGGCCGAGCCCAATATCCCGGCCGGTCACCCGGAAGCCTTCCACGATGCCTATGCACGCCTGCATCGTTGCTTCGAACAAGATGTGCGAGCCTACAACGACGGCCAGCCCTTCAGTTGTGACGGCAGCAAGTACGCCAACGTGCAAGACGGACTCAACGGAATGAACTTCATCCAGGCCGCGGTCAACAGCTCCGCCAACGGTTCGACCTGGGTCGATCTCTAGTTCTCAATCAAGCGATCACCTGATCTAGAAAAAAAGAAAAACTCGAAAACCCTCGGCGTCTTGCGGGTGCAGTGGAGGATACTAAGACCTCAATCCACTCACCCAACGGAGGGTTGCGAGTGAACGCCAAAGTACGCCAGCAACAAGCGTTGCAACCAAGAGAATACGATCAACTAACTCAATACCAGTGGCGCGCGGAGCGCTTCCCTGGACAATCACGAGAGCAACATCGCGTACATGGTGCTTGCGTCACTGGATCGGACGCTGAAAGCATGGTAGCGGGACGCTGATCCCGATCAAAGGTATCGAAGGACAACGGTGAGTCCGGAGAGAAGCACGCAACCGCATCATCAGACACCGCCGCCAAAGCAGCTCAACCCAAAACTGCTATCGACATACTTTCGTGTCAGACCCTTGAATAGCCGAGTAGCTGAAGCAAAACTCCGGAAGGGGCGGTTGGGCGTTCGTGTAGCCCGCAGCGATCAGACACAGCATGCTAACGTATCTCATTCTACGTCCTCCTCTTCAATCACCAAATCGGCAGGTGCTACTCCTTGCCGTTTCCAATCAACGTCAAAAAGAGTTCGGATATTTTCCCTCCAGTCCGGCATCGAGCTTGCGATGAGCTTTGGAGGAACTTCTTTGTCAAGCCGCCAGTCAAAATCGATTTCAAAGGTCTTTGTTCCGCCGCTAGGCTGATTGGAAATTGCTTTTAATTGGACTGGGACAAACAATGCCCCCTTTTTCTTCCATCTAATAAGTTGGTGTGAAAGAAGGAGTCTCCGTTCTTCCGGAAGTACCAGAGTCCACTTTGCTTCAACAGGAAAAAAGCGAGATTTCTTGCCGAACACAATATCGAGTGTTGATGGGATATTCCAGTCAAGTTTGAACACGGCAATCACATTCCCATCTTTGTCATACCGGCCTTCACTAAGTTCGCACTCGTCTGCCAAGAGTAGTTCCCAGCTATTCCGTCGCGATTTGCCTCCGGCGTTTAGATTGCCTGCGGTCGAGAGCACTTGCTCAAAAGGATCAATCCGTGAAATTCGCCTGAAGGCTTTTTTCTTTTCCTCGTCATTGAGATCCTCCACAACGATCGTCGATTTGTCACTGTAGATACGTGTGCGTAACAACACGCCGCGATCGGACTCAAATCGCTGGTTCCATCCTTCGCGGTATTTATTATCTGACGAACTGTATGTTTCCGCAGATGCGAAAAGCGAGTTCTTGCCTTGCTGGCATCCAACATACCAGCGGTCTTTGCTCGCAACGTGCCCACCATCTAACACGACAGAAACGCCCTTGCCAACGAACGCCCAGGGTTTAGTCCGCACTTCCTCGCAGTTGACTTGATAATCCGCCAACAGAGCATAGACTCGTCCAGTCAAGTCATTTTCCTGCGCCTCAGCATTCGCCAGAACGACAATGCAAATCACACATAACAAGAAGTATCGCACCGTTCTATCTCGCAACAGGATTGAAGCTTAGTTTTTGACCCCCAAGGTCGAGAGAACGCTTTGCGCCGCAAAATCCGCTTGCGGCGGCATGTCGCGGATCTCCACGACCACCGCTGTGTTGGTGGTGCGGGAAAGAGCCAAGGACGAAAATGGAAGACTGAATATACCCCACAATCCATGTATGTTCTTGATCACTTACATGGGAAAGAGTATCAGCGAAGAATGTTGGCGGAAGAAACCGGTTGAAGCCGACGTTCGATTAGACAAGAAAACGCGTGTCAGGAAAATGTAACGCCCGATGTTGCTGTCGACGGTGACGCGGTAAAACCACTGAAACAGCGACCGTTATCGACGCATCCGGATCGAGTTCAATGGCCAAAAACCTCTACATTGCTGCCGGCGAACCCGACAGCGGCAAATCGCTCGTGGTGCTGGGCATCATGGAAGTCTTGTCGCGACGCGTCGAGCGTCTGGGTTTCTTTCGCCCGATCATTCGCAGTCACGGAAAACGCGACAACGATACCGAACTGCTGCTCAATCGGTACTCGCTGGATCAAAACTACGAAGACAGTTTTGCGTTTACCTCGGACGACGCGCAAGCGATCGCGACCGAGAAAGGGCTGTCGGTGCTGCTACGAATCATCATGGAACGGTACAAGGCGATCGAATCGCGGTCCGACTTCGTGCTCTGTGAGGGCACCGATTTCGAAGGCGTCACATCGGCGTTTGAATTCGATCTGAGCGCGCAGATCGCCACCCATCTCGGGACCCCCGTTGTGAACGTTCTGTCGGGACGAAACAAGTCACCCGAAAGCGTCCGCAGCGCCGTGCATTCGACGCGAATTGCGATGGTCGACGAAGGCTGCACGGTCACGGCGAATTTCGTCAATCGCGTCGCGGCCGACGACATCGAAGCGATGCGGAGCGAGGTGCAAAAGAGTTGGCCCTATGACGATCCGGTCTTTTTTGTCGCCGACGAACCGACCTTGGAAGCTCCCACGGTCGGCGCGGTGGCCGAGGCGCTCGGGGCGGTCCCGATTCGTGACGGCGAGATGGATCTGAATCGAGAGATCCTGACCATCTCGGTTGCGGCCATGCAGTTGCCCAATTTTCTCGAGCGCGTCCAGGAAAGCAAACTGGTGATCACTCCCGGTGATCGCAGTGACATTTTACTGGGATGTCTGGCCACGGTCGCGTCGGACAACTACCCCAAAATCTCCGGGATTGTGCTGACCGGTGGCATGCGTCCTCCCGATAGCGTGACCCGATTGATCGAGGGCATTCGCCGCCCGTTGATTCCGACCTTTGCCGTCGAGACCGATACCTACGAAACGGTCCGAAACGTGATGGCCGTCGATGGAGCCATCACGCCCGACAACGAACGCAAAATTCAAGCCGCCTTGGGTGTCTTCGAGTCGTCGATCGATCCCAAAGCCTTCGTCGAGCGGATCGACGTCGCACGCTCGACCGTCGTCACGCCGGCGATGTTCGAATACGAATTGATCGAACAAGCCAAACGCCGCCGCCAACGGATCGTGTTGCCCGAGGGAGAAGACGAACGCATTCTGCGGGCCACCGAGGTCTTGCGGCGGCGTGACGTCGTGGAGATCATCTTGCTGGGCGATCCGCTCAAAATCCGGATGCTGGCGGACGAACTGGGCATCGACCTGGCGGACGTCCAGATTATCAATCCGAGTGACAATCCCTACCTGGAAGCGTTCGCACAGCGATTCTTCCAACTGCGTCAACACAAGGGCATCACCGAGGACCAGGCCCACGATACGGTCCAGGATGTCAGCTATTTCGGCACGCTGATGGTCTACGAGGGCATCGCCGACGGGATGGTTTCCGGTGCGGCCCACACGACCGCCCACACCATTCGGCCGGCGCTGCAACTGATCCGAACCAAACCGGGGTGCTCGATCGTCTCCAGCGTGTTTCTGATGTGCTTGAAAGACCGCGTCCTCGTCTATGGCGACTGCGCGATCAACCCGAGGCCGAATCCCGCCCAACTGGCGGACATCGCGATCAGCTCCGCCGGCACGGCAAAGGCGTTCGGCATTGAACCGATCATCGCCATGCTGTCCTATTCCACGGGCCAATCGGGCAGCGGCGAAGAGGTCGAACGGGTCAAGCAGGCGACCGCGCTGGTTCGCCAGGCCCGACCGGATTTGTTGATCGAAGGCCCCATTCAGTACGACGCGGCGATCGATCCGGGGGTTGCCAAAACGAAACTCCCCGATAGCCAAATCGCCGGCCGCGCAACGGTCTTCATCTTTCCCGATCTGAACACCGGCAACAACACCTACAAAGCCGTGCAGCGGTCCGCCGACTCCGTGGCGATCGGTCCGGTGATGCAAGGGCTGAAAAAACCTGTCAATGACCTGAGCCGCGGCTGCACCGTCACCGACATCGTCAACACCGTCGCGATCACCGCGATCCAGGCACAGCGCAACGGAGCGGAATCGTGAAGCAAATCCTAGTCCTCAATTCCGGCAGCTCGTCGATCAAGTACGAGCTGTTTGACATGGATGCCGGTCGCGCGCTCGAGTCCGGATTGGTCGAACGGATCGGCGAAGGCGAGAGCTGCCTGAAGCAGACGCTGCCGGCGTCGACGCCAAAGTCCCCGTCCCAGTCTCGCTCGATCGACGTTGCGGTTCCCGATCACCGCCAGGGCATGGACCTGATTCGGCGTGCGCTGTCGGAAAATGCAAGCTTTGCCGGCGGCGAACATCTGGTCGGCATCGGTCATCGAGCCGTGCACGGAGGAGAAACGTTTTCCGGTCCGACGTTGATCGACGATCACGTCCTCCAGGCGATCCAAGCATTGGTGCCACTCGCGCCGCTGCATCATCCCGCCAACCTGATCGGCATGGAGGTCGCCCGATCGGCGTTTCCTGATGTCCCCCAAGTCGCCGTGTTTGACACCGCCTACCACCAAACGCTGCCGCCTTATGCGTACCGCTATGCCGTCCCGCAGGACTGGTACCAGCGGTATGGCCTACGCCGCTATGGCTTTCACGGCACCTCCCACGCGTATGTTGCCAAGCAGGTGGCCCGGCATCTCGGGCGCCCCTTGACCGATGTGAACACGGTCGTGTTCCATCTCGGCAACGGGGCCAGCGTGACGGCGATTCGGGGCGGAATCAGCGTGGACACCTCGATGGGCCTGACCCCGCTAGAAGGCCTGGTGATGGGAACACGATGCGGCGATCTTGACCCCGCCATTCTGATTCAGATGGGAAAACAATCCGGGATCAGTTTGGATCAGATGGACGGGGTGCTGAACAAGCAGAGCGGACTCAAGGGACTGTGCGGGGCCAACGACATGCGAGAAGTACTGGCGAGGGAAGCCGCCGGCGATCAGGCTGCGGCGTTGGCGGTGGAGATGTTCGTCTATCGAATCAAAAAGTACATGGGGGCGTACCACGCGGTGCTGGGACGCTTGGATGCCGTCGCCTTCACCGCCGGAATCGGCGAACACTCAGCCGAGATCCGGGCCCGCAGCTGCAGCAACCTGGGGTCATTCGGCATCGCCATCGACCCCGCGCTCAACGCCGCGGTCGAGCCTCCAATCGGCGAAATTCAAACCGCCGACAGCCGCGTCAAGGTCCTGGTCGTCAGCACCGACGAAGAATTCGAAATCGCCGAACAAACCCTCGCCTGCGTGCAGCCTGCCGGGCGATAGCGGACCACGGCGTCGATCCGAAAGGCAGAATGATACGGGGCAGAATCAAGGACGACATTCAGCCGCCCGTCCCAATCACCCTGCTACGTTCAACACCACTTTCCCAACTGCACACAAAGCAACGCTCTGACCGCTTCCTGTGCTGCATTTTCTTGTCACCAATCTTCTGGTCGCCCCGGTACCGGGCACTGTTATTTTTCTGCCCTCCGTTTTTCTGCCAATCATCAGTCGGCGGAACGATCCAGAACCTGCGGCTGACAGGCATGCTCGTTTCTGAAGGCGGTAGACGGTTAGCGAATCGACTTGCGTCTGCGGCGAGCGACGACAACCGTCATGCCCAACGCGATGATGGAAAACGACGACGGCATCGACCACGTCGTTCGCCGCACTCGACGTCGTGTTCTGCACCGCCCCCCAAGTAATGATCGCGCCATGGGCGGACGATTGAATGACAAATGTCACGAAAAACAAGATCGAAAATTGGCGCACGAATTGGACTTAATGTTGAACGAGAATCGATCAGGATTTGACGAGAATAAAATGCGGCGGGCAGATAACCGTCTCACAAGACATCCCGCATCGCGGGCCTATGATTATCGATGTCGCACCTGCCAGTGCCGATTCCACCTTTGACGAATCAGCAGGGCGTTCGATGGCACACCGAGACCGTCGAGGGCGTGGAAAACTGTGCGTGGATGCACGGCACTCGCCAAAACGAATCGCCGCTGGGCGGTTTTCCTGAAGCCGGACAGCCTGATCACAGCGATGCCGCCATTGGCACGAAAATTGCCCCTCTAGTGAACGCGAGAAGATCCACTATCGACAGGCATCCCAGGAGCAGAGCCATGTCACCCGATTCGCGTATCGCGGGCGATACTCGCGACAGGTTGGAACAGCGGTACTTGGAACTCAAAGAACAGCGTGACGATCTCTGCCGGGATCTCGCCGGTTGGTGCGGTGTTTATATCGCTCCCGGAAGCGATCCGGTGAAAGCCTTGGAGCCCTGTCGAGAGGCGGCCGAAGTTTGCCACAACACCGAAAAGTTGGAGATCATCGACCGCATCAGCAACGACACGCTCGACATGCGGAAACTCCAAGAGCTGCTTCGCGCGGCCGATGCCGAACGCAGCCACTTTGTGATCTAGCGTGCCCAGAGGAGCAGCCACACCCAAGCGGGTGACCGGATTCGAACCGGCGACAAACAGCTTGGGAAGCTGTCACTCTACCAACTGAGTTACACCCGCGAAGCCTCGCATTTTAGGTGAACTTCCCGCGGCCGTCAAAGCACGCACCCAGAGGTTGGGAGGAACGGTGGGGTTGTCGTTGATTGAGAAGTGGCAGAATGAGGGAGAGAGGGAGAGAGGGAGACAAGGAGAGTGGGAGAGTGGGTCGTGTGATAGAGTGGAATAAAAAATGCGGGGTTCCTAATGCCACCCCATCATTCTGCCACCCCATCATTCTGCCACCCCATCATTCTGCCACCCCATCGTCTTGCCCCCATCGTCTTGCCCCCATCGTCTTGCCCCCATCGTCTTGCCAACCGAGAGCGATCAGAAGCCCAACCGCTTCGAGAAACGCTGTCCGAATCGACCGTAGTCTTGTCCATCGACATCAAGGTCTCCGTCGGCATCCAAAGCCGGATCGAAGGCGGGGTCGGATGAAGGTCGCAAGAACGTCGCGCCGAAACGACCGTAGTCTTGCCCATCCACGTCCCGGTCTCCATCGGTATCACCGTAGTAGCGGAAAAACGAATCCGCCGCCTGATCGCCGAATGGATGGTTGTGGTTCATCGTTCGGCCGCCCGCATCAATCAATGCTCCGGTGACGACCAGTTCGTAGTTGCCATCATCCAGAGTGTGTCGTCCTTCAACCGCGTTGACGACGGAAGGCCCCGGCAGGAAGGTCAGCGTCGCAACCGTTTTCCCATCCTGGACTTCCGAACTCAACGCCAGATTCACAAGTTCATGGGTGGACCGATTGCGAACCGAGAAGGCGTCTGTCGCCGCCGTGACGTCCGTGTTAAACGTGACCGTCAATTCACTCACTCGCGAACGTTGGGACTGGCCTTGATTGATCACCACGCTCTCCACCGCCGGGTCAACCGCTTCGCCGATCATCACCACATAGTCTTCGACTTCACCGTCGTCGGCCGAGCCGACCGGTTGCAAGCCGCCGTTTGAACTGAGACGGACGCGGGCGACGGTTTGTCCGGTCGGTGCCGCGGCCGGCAAATCGTAGTTGAGCGTTTGCAACCCCGCGATCACCGGCGCATCGGCAAGAATCTGTTCGTCGGCTTGCCAGATCCCGTCGCGATCAAAGTCGATCCAGGCATCGACCTTGGCGTTGTCGGCATTTTGAAGGTCGATGTTCACACCGGCCATCGGGTTGCCGATTCCGATGTTGCCGAACAGCACGCCATCTTCGTCGCTGCCATCGCCATCAGCATCCGCACTCGGTTGCCCATCGGTTTCCAGATCGCGTGTCTCACCCAAACGGGGCCCGGTGCCACGATGCCGTGCCCCGTCGTCGCCGACCAAGGTCCCGTAGGATGCCGGGGCGTCGCCGTAGTCATACGGAACAAGCTGATAATCGGAAAGCACCACGGTATTGGCCGGCCCGCCGTAAGTCACCCGGAACGTCCCTTCGCCGCCGAGTGTCTCCAGCCGTTGGCCACTGGCAACGTTGTCAAACGCGCCCGACAAACTCGCCTCGGACACAAGGACCGTGAACGTGTCCGTCGGCAAAGGTTGAAACATTCCGTCTCCCAAATCCAGCAATGAAACGCTGAGCACCCCGCCAAGCGTTGCGGAGCTGGCAAGCAAGCGGTCGTATCCCGATCCGGCCGTTGTCCCGCCGAGTTCCACATCGAAATGGGCGTCCGGCGACAAGGTTAAATCGTCCACGGACAGCGTCCCGGCACTCGCCCCCGGTGCGAGATGCCCACCAGCGTTCACGATCACAGCGGAACCAATCGTCCCGTTGCCGCCGAGCGTGCCACCCGCATTGACGGTGTAGTCGCCGCCGCCGGTGTGTGCGCCATCGATCTGTAGTACACCGCCATTGACCGTCGTCGTACCCGCGTACGTGTTGTTGCCCGCCAGGGTCTGCGTGCCCGTGTCGGATTTGACGAGCGAGACCGCGGTTGCAATCTGCCCTGAAAAGATCGCATCGTCCGATCCGAACGCGATTTCCAAACGGGCGCCGGCGCCTTCGAACGGATTCGTCGAGACAACTTGCCCGGAACCCAGCAACCGGCCAACCTTTCCGGGTAGCATGCTCGCGCCGGTGCGGCTGTTGAGGTCCATCAGGCCGTCGACAAGGACGTCGCCTTGGGTGTTGAACGTATTGTTGCTGATGGCTGAAATCGAAGCCGCCGCGGCAACCGTCAACTCTCGGTGCACCACACCGGTTCGCCCCGTGACGTGACCCTCGGCGACCACCAGTGATCCATCAAACGTACTGGACTTTTCCATCGACAACTTGCCTGCACCGAGTTTCGTCAGGGTGCCCGTTCCCTGGATCCGGCCGACCAACAGTTGATTGCCTTGAACACCTACACCGATAGACGCGTCGCCATCGAGAAAGAGGGTGCTTTCGTCACCGTTGTTCGAGCTGCCAAAACGGGTGCCGGAATTGGCGGAGCCCTCCGAATACAACGCGCCTTTCCCATCCACTCCGTCACCGCTGATCGTCAGTTTTTCGTTGGTGATCCGGATACCCGGTTGAATCTCCAGCGTCCCTCCGTCGGCGACAATCGACGCGTTGGATTCCAGCGTTCCGTCGGCGGCGGTGCCGTTGTTGCCTAGACCGTTGACATGTTGCACCAACAACCGCGAATCGTTGAGAACCACCGTGACGCCATCGTATTGGTTGTCTTTGCCGTTGCTGATCACGCCGGCTTGGGAACTCCCCTGGTTGCCCGTGACTTCGATGCCCAGCACCATCATCTGGTTGGTGTTGTTGTGAAACGTGGAGTTGATGTAGTCGTAAGTGGACGCGCCGTCATCTGGGCCGGTGGGGTGTTTCGTGTCGCGCCAGTTGGTCGAAAACACCTGACCGAACCGGACGAGCGAATCCTCCGGCAACGCCCCCGCAGGCACATCGCTGTCGATCGTCACGTCGATGTTGTTTCCCGCAACATACGCGACCGCCCAGTCCACGCCTTCGGGAACACCGCCAACCAACTCCACCTCGATCGACGAGTCGCGTGAACTGTCGTAAGGCGTGTACAGCAACGGGCCGTGAGTGATGTCGCCCTTGGCGTTGGTGATGGTCGTGTTGGTCTTGAAATTGAAGGCGTTTTCGGTGCCGTAGGCCTCGACGTTGTCGAGAGTCATCGTGCCCCTGCCCAACGCCACGGAGAACCCGGTCCGCATGTTGGTGACGACCACGTTGTTGACCGTTAACCCGGTGGGACCGGAGTACATCCTCACGCCGTCTTCGGCTCCCGAGATCATCATGTCGGGGGCAAGCACGTTGCCGTGGGAAGTGAAGCCGTAGTCCTGGTAAAGATCCGTGGCGATGACGTCGTTGCTGGAGAACAGCTCGCCGGTGACCGTGCTGTTGGTCAGCGTGGTGTTGTCCGATGTCCCCTGAACGAAGAATCCGTGGCCGTAGGTTTTGACGTCCAGATGCATGTCGTTGACCACCGCATTGACGGCGTCGATGACCTGGAAGGCGGATGTCTTTCGATGGGCAATCCATGGCAGCCCGACTCCATCGCCAACCGGGTCGCCGTTCTCATCCAGTGCCGGTCCGGGAGGCCATCCCTGTGGATCTTTCCGGGCGCCTTTCCCGAACACATCGCCGTAGCCATAAGGGGTCGAACCGCGAGTCAAGACGTTGACACCATCGACGGTGTTGCCCGATCCGGTCATCTGGATATAGACCGCCGCCCAATCGGCATGTCGTTGTGCATTGGGATCGGTGTCCATCGCCAGGTCATGGCCGGTGACCTGAAGTCCCGTGACCGTGTTGCCATCGCCACTCACCTTCACCACACGGACGCCGCTGTCGTGGCCAAGACGTCGGCCGAAACCGTCAAGCTTTCGTGTATCGAGGTTGATGCTGGTACCGGTCAGGTCATAGGTATTGTTGCTGCCACCCAGTTCAAGAAAAATGGGCTCGGAGTTGGCCGGGTCCGCGATGTGATCGCCGTTGATCCAATACACACCCGGCGTCACGACGCCAGTCACCGGGTGCGGATCGCCTCCGCTGGTGCTCAGCGTCACGGTGCTGGCATTGACCGTCGTGCCCAGGGCGCGCAATTCCGCCAAACTGCTTGCGGTGTACGCCGCCTCCGCCGAAACCGGTAACGGGTCTTCCGCCAGATCGCCAAACACTGCAGGGGGCGAAGGCGAATCGCTGAACGCATCCGGTTCAAGCATCAACGTGGCATCGAGCACGACGCGTGATTCCAGCAACTGGAACCGTCTTAGACGAACAGGTCGGGATGCGGTGTTGCGCCGATTTGACTTCGCTCGGCGCGACAACCGACGTGAAGCCCAACGGTACGGATGGGACATTTGCGAGCCGATGGGACTTTGGCGTTGAAAAGAGACCGAACGGAAAAGTGTGCGACGCGGATCCGCAATGTTGTCATGTGACGGTGAGACGCCTGTCACATCCACTCTCGCGCAACCAGCCCTGAACGCGCCTGCCCAGGCAAAGGGGCTGTTGCCCAGGCAAAGGGGCTGTGCGGATTCTGCCACCGGCGTCGCTCAACTAGGGTACCAGAAAACCGACAAATGTGGCGCAAAAACCACCGCTGCAGGGGTTCCAGACACCTCCTCTAGGTTTCGGCGTGAGAACGCCAGGCGACCGGGGTAGCAAGACAGGAGGCAGATCAATACGGGGCAGAATGATTGCGAGGACTTGCTCACGACCATCACAACCGACGATCCGAATGCAATGTCAACCACGCCACTTCCGTGCTAAGCAACACACAGAAGATTAATGGGATAGGCTTCCAGCCTGTCGACGCTGGAATGACAGGCTGGAAGCCTATCCCACTCGCCAGATCCGACACCTAGTTCCCGTTCGGCTTGAACATCATTCTGCCACTCCATCATTCTGCCTTCCCACCAGTCCTCCCTCCTGCCCCTCCTGACTCCTCCCTCCTGCCCCATTTTCCTGCCGACCCTCTTTCTGCCATCCCCCGCCCCAACCAGCATTTGCGGTTGAACGCCGCCCGACCGAGAGTCAAGCTACACACCGCCCGCCTGCCCATCTTCCTTCGTTCACCTCCCCATTTTCGTGCCCAAACGTCCTGAAATTTGCCGTCCGCCCGTCGTGCGTCCGATCGCATCGGATTTGGACGTGACCGATCTCTTCGCAGCCCTGTCAGGCTTGCCGGGGCGGGTCTGGTTGGATTCGGCGACCGTGCAGACGTCCGTCGACGAGGTGGTGCGGCGGCTTTCCCGGTACTCGTTTTTGTCCGCGGACCCGGTCAAGCGGCTCAGCGTGTTCCCGGACCAGCCGGACCCTTGGCCCGAACTGGCGCGTTGGGTTGACGCACTGCCCAACGATTTCGACGCTTCCTTGCCCCCGTTCCAAGGCGGGCTGGTCGGAGTGATCGGCTACGAAGCGGCCCGCTGGTTGGAACCGCAGGAGTTGGCGGATTGCCACGCGCATCAAGAAAACGACTTGCCGACCCCGGCGCTCTCGTTTGGCGTTTTTGATTGGACGCTCGCGATCGACCATTTTGAGAACCGGTCCTGGTTGATCTGCCAAGGCTTCACGGCGGAAGACTTGGACGGCGGTGGCGATTCGTCCCCGGCATCGGCGGCCGCGCGTCGGCTGCGCTGCGCGGGCGAACGTGCCGACCAGATCTGCGATTTGATTTCCGACGTGAAGCCCCAAGCAGATCACGCGCCGCATCAACTTCACCGTGTCGATTCGTCACCAGACGCCTCTGGCGAGGTGGCCAGCAACTTCACCGGCGAAGCGTTTCGGGCGTCGGTCGCGGACATCGTGGAACGGATTCGCGGCGGCGATTCGTTCCAAGTCAACTTGGCCCAACGACTGACGACCAGTTCGTCACTCGACCCGGCGGCGTTGTATCTGCGGCTCCGCAGCGCTAATCCGGCCCCGTTCGCCGGGTTTTACGACGGAGGCGATTTTCAGGTGCTCAGTTCCTCGCCGGAAGGATTTTTGCAGCTCCGCGACCGCCACGTCGAAACACGTCCGATCAAGGGGACCGTGCCCCGCACGGGCGATGCGGCCACCGATGCGGACTTGGCGGCCACCTTGCTGGCCAGCGAAAAAGACCGCGCCGAGAACGTCATGATTGTCGACCTGATGCGGAACGATCTGTCACGCGTCTGCCGAGACGAAAGCGTCGTCGTCAGTCGGCTCTGTGAGATCGAGCGGTATCAATTCGTGCAACACCTCGTCTCGGTCGTCGAAGGTGACTTGGTGGACGGCGTGGACGCGGTGGAAGTGTTGATGGCCTGTTTTCCCGGCGGCAGCGTGACGGGGGCGCCGAAGATCGAAGCGATGAAAACGATTGCCGAGCTGGAGCCTCATCCGCGCGGTCCGTACTGCGGATCGATGGGCTACTTCAGTTGCGGGGGCGACGCGGATTTCAACATCCTGATCCGCACGATCACGGCCACGGCCGGCCGGCTGCAGATCCCGGTGGGCGGCGGCATCACGGCGCGGAGCCATCCGGCGGCCGAAGAGGCCGAGACCTGGGCCAAGGCGACCGGAATGCTCAACGCGCTCCCCACTCCGCCGCCCCAAACCCGGGCAAAATTGACGCCACCGGTCAATCATTCGGCGAACCCCAAAATCTCTGAAGCCGTCTGACTCGTGCGATCGAAAGCTTTCCGACATCTTGAGAGGATGAATCACTCAAGGTGCGTCTCATGGTTTCGTTCACTGGCCGAATCAACTGGCATCCCGTCGGCGCCATTGCGATGCGGCCACAGCATCAGCTACCACTTCGCCACTTCGCCACTTCTGTGTCGTCCCGCGTTACAACGACATCGGGGGAATCTGTCCTGGCAAATGGGACTCAACCATTCGCCGTAGCGCCCGGACTGGCTGGGCTCGACAGGCGGCTGGCAAGCGAATTGAAATTGAACGAGACATTCGCAACCTGGTGCAGTCCGAGTCCCCACAAGACTGCGATCAAGTAGTCGCCGTTGGTACCCCAATCAAGGTCATCGACCCAGAGCAGCTTGATCCCCAGAATAACGGCCACCACACCCGAAAGCACAAAGATCCAGATGTCATTCCACAATCGTTGCGTGCGTAACGCATCAATGTCCGACAAGTGAATGTTGCTCGTGTCTGTTGCCCCGGGGAAGCCGACGGCGGTGAGCACGGCGAGGAGGCGGTTTCCTGCGACGCCCTCGGCGATCACGCCGGCCTCCATGTTGGCATTCAATGTTCTCGGGGCATGCGCGCGATGTCCAAGCCTGTCGATTTGTTGCTCGAAGCCTAGCAGGGATTCAGGACTGATGTTGTCCTCCGTTCCAAGCTGTTGCAATTTGGCGGCAAAGCCTTCCAGCTCCGCCAACCGGCTTTTCAGTTCATCCAGATCTGTCGGAGGCGGTTCCTGATCGGGCCGGGTTTTCTCTCGCAGCGTCGCAATCGCCGCACGCAGGCTTTCCGACCAGTAGTTCGTTCGAACCCGCCACACGAGTCGCAGCGCGTCGTTCGGATCGTCGCGTGCGAGCAGCGGTCGCTGATCGAGTGGAACGATGAGCCGATCGCCAGTCTCGCTCCATCGATTGCCGTCGATCTCCGGTGCGAGCACGCGGGGCGGACGGCGAACCAATTCGCGCACGTCCAGGATCAATGACGATGCATAACCGGTCCTGGCCCGATCGTACAGTTCCTGCGCAGACGAAGTGTCTTCGGCGACCGTTTTCTCCGCGAGCCGGACATCCTGGCTCACCCGTCGCAGTCGTTCGCTCGATTCGTCCGATAACGTTTGAAGTTCCCGATAGCGGGTGATTTGAGACGACAGCTCAGCAATCGCTTGCTGCAGAATCTCGCGATGTTTCGTCACCGTTTCCCTCTCCAACGCGTCGACCAATGCCTCGTTGGAGTCCAATTCCTGTGCACTCGAGTTGTCATCGCGAAGACACTGCTTGATCTGATCTGCCGTGTCCAGCAAACTGGGTTGCGTCGGTCGAATCGCCCGCGCGGACTGCGCCGCGGCGGCCCAGCGCGGAGTCAAGCGAATTTTGCGGTCAAGCTCATTGATCTTATCGGCGTAGCTCTTGCCACGGTTCGCTTGGCTATCGGCAAGGACAATTCGAATCCGTGATCGCAGTTCCTCAAGAATGGATCGGCCTTCGCGGCTCAACTCGGGCGAAAGAGAAAGTCGTTCCGCATTGCTGTCGAGTCGCAACAACTGCTCCTGTTGTTCCAGATTGAGTGCCCACGAGCCCAATACCTTGAGGACTTGCGAGATCACGATCCCCGCCACGATGAAGACGATCACGATGGCGATGTGCTTCCGCGCGATGATCGAAACGTTCGCCGTGACGGTTTGGCCGTCCGGCAAACTCAGTTGCAGTCTACCAACATGCTCCCCAGCGGCAGTCAGTCCCGAGATGACCAACCACAATGACTTGGACTCGCCGGGCGACAGCGCGAGATGGGTCTTTGATGTGCCGGCATCGTCCGTCCAAAACACTTCGCCGAAGGTGGACTGATAGGTTTTTTGACCCGTGACGACCTGATGCAATGAAACCAGCTCCGGCAGTGCCGTCGACTTCGCAGGCAGTCCGTTCAATTCGTGAAGGGTGACACGAACACGCGTTTCGGGACCGTATAAGGCGAGGTCCGTGCGCACCGCTTCGGGCGACAGCATCTCGTACGGCAACGGCTTCTTCTTGCGAGTGATTGCGAAGGGGACCTCCAAAGTGTGAGTGTCGTACGAAATGATCAACGTCAACTTGTAGATTCCGATTTTCGGAAGTTCCGTTGTCACGCGGACGTCGACAAGCTGATGACCGGCTAACGGGATGGGCATCGCTGTCTGTGGCATCGTTGTCTGTGGCATCCATTCCACCGTCGCATCACGCTGCTCGCCGTCGGGGCCAGTCACGCGCGTCGATTTGACGATTAATTCTCGAATCGGCGTGTTATTTCGTGACTGAATGGAGAGGACATGCTGAAACGAAGGGGCCTCAGCTGTGACCTGCAGTTCCGCGCCATCGGCTAAACCAATCACCTTCAACTCAGGCGCAACGTTGTACTCGAAGGTGAGAGTCCCGATACTGAACTGTTCTTCGCCTTGTTCGACGAGCACGTAACCGGTGGTTGTTCCGAGCTCCAGCGATGTCGTTTTCAGTTCGACGGGGATCGCCTGACCCGCACCGAGGGAGAGGCTTCCGTCATCGAGTCGTTTGGTCTCGCTCGACAATTGCAAGACGGTCGAACCGTGCGGCTTCCCCGTCTCGTGCAGGCGGGCCGACAGTTGCAAATTCTTCGCTTCCTCGTCGCCCGCGTTCCGCACAAAAAACATGGACGTCATGTCGGACGAGTCGAGCTGGTAATTCAGGTCCGTCGCATCGCCCCGAGGCTCGGCCGCAATCACCAGCTTCGGTGGTTCTGCGCCACAGGCTATCGACGCGCAACCCATGAATAGGGATAGAGCAGCGATCCGTTTGCTGACATGGAGAGGAACGATCATTTGATTGGCCCCTGGAATCGCGCCAGTGAATCGAATTCAAACTCAATACAGCTCGTAGTCGGCACCGGAGACGTTGTTCAGTTTATCGATGACGCTTTCTATGAAACAGCAGAACGCGCGGTCGGTGGCGGAGGTATCGATTGCAAAGAGAAGACCGCACAGCTCGCTGCTGTTCGAAGTCACGTTTCGCAGAACCCACGACCCGGAATCGCCCCGCACGGCGAGCGGAATCGTGGAAGTCGTATAGATCTCAAAAAAATCTCCAAAGTTATAGGTGTTGTTGTCGATCGAGATTTTTTGCCGGCTGATGAACCGCAGGATGTTGGCGTGTTTTCGGTCGCTCTCTTTCCCGACAAACTCGACGTCATCGCCCAACGACATGCTCGCGGTCGATGACGTACTTGTCGGCGCCGTGGTCAGTCGAATCGAACCTGCCGTGACTGGAACCGTCGCATCGACCTTCGCCAAACACGCATCCACTTCGTTGTAGGGCGCGCCGTGGGTATATGTTTGTGTGATGGTCAGTGGAACCTGATGACTGACTGTGCCAATGGATTCTGAAGGCGCCGAGCCGCCATGATTTTTCGATCGCTGCAGAATGTCGGTCGAAGACGAATCGACGAGAACGTGTTGGCAACTCAGCAGCTCAGGATCGGACGTCCCGCGCTGCTTGACAAAGCCACCAAGTGTGCCGCCGTCGCCGCGGCCGGCATTTCCCACACAAATGCCGCCAATGAGGGGCCGGTGCTTGCCGTGACCCGACGCGGCGATGAACGGGCCCCGCAACTCAATCAGAACTTCGTGAATCTGTCCGATTGTCAGCGGGATGTTGCGTGTCTTGCGATAGGTGTCCGGATCCACACCGCTATAGATGATCACCCTGACAGGAGACATGACGTTCGCAAAATTCCGTTGCCGACAATGTTCCGGCCAGCCAGCGGGAACCAACTCGGCGTCGAGCGCGTCGTTGAGTTCTCTCAATGGCTGTTGGCTCCGGAGCAGGGCAACGTAGACGGGATCGACGTCGAGAGCGAATCCGTGCAGAAATTCATCCTGGTAGTAAGTATCCACCAGATCAACGAACTCGCGACTTCGGGACACATCGATTAAAGGCTGCACAATAGCTCCTACCGAAGAGAGGTACCTACACTGCTGCGATGTTCCACTGCGACACGATGCCTGGAGGGGGCATCGGCCACTCCACTGTAGCGGACGTCGAGCGGGGGTGAAACCCCCTTGACGAACCCTTTGTCGATTGGTGCTCGCCCGTCGTGTAGCCCCGCATCGGATCCTTCGTGAGCCGTGGGCCAGCCGGTCAACTGAGGCCTGACGGCTAGCGACTCCCCCAAAACAAACGCGTTGCGATTAAATCATCAAGCCGGTCGGGCACCGGGCAACATCACACCCGCAGCCCGCCCGCTGACGCGTCGGGGCTCACCAAGACATCAAAGGCGTCACAGCAAGGATGCTTGTTTGGAAGCGTTTGCCGAACGACAGCATTCATTGCTTAATATTCATTGCTCAGTATTCATTGCTCAATGCCCGACGACAGACGTATCAGCAGATTGGCAAAACAATGGGGGCAAAACAATTTTAGGCTGTGATCGTTTTGCCCCCATCGTCTTGCCCCCATCGTTCGTTGTCCAGTCGAGCAACAATGACTGACAACTGAGGTCGCGGCGGTTATATCGACTTCTCGCAGTTGGCGATTTCGCGAAGTCGTTTCACTCGTTTTCACCGACGCGTTGAATCACCGGCGGCCGACGCCGGAGCGCGCCCAGCGCATCGTGTCACACGTTTTTCGCCGAAATCCCAGTGGGTTGTCGCGAAGGCCGAAGGTTTGACCAATGGCCGCGGTCAAGCAATTGCTGCACGAGCAGCCGGCCCGTCGCTCCAGTTGCACCAAGCTCGAGAACGGTCATCGTCCCAATCATCTCGTTATTCCCGAGTTCAGAATTGGTTGTTCGCACGCTGCTACGCAAGCCCAAGCGTAAGGAGCACGCACGCCAAGATGCACGCCGCGGTGCGGAGATGATTCCATCGCGTCCAGAGCCTCAGGTAGCGGGCCCATTCGTCATGGCTCTCCGGCGCGTCGAGAGGCAATTGGTCGAGGGCCTTGTTAAGCGGGATGTTGAAAACTGCCGTCACCATGAAACCGCCAGACAGATACACGCAGGCTCCCGCGATCGCCCAGCCGTACGCGGGTGGCCGCTGCCATGCGGAGATGATCGTGACGAGCATGCAGGCCAAAGCCGTTCCAAAGAATACGCTCAGAAACACCGGATTCAGGATCGTTCGGTTGATCAGCTGCATCGCTTTCATTCCCTCCGATGCCGGCATTTGCGTCAAGGCCTCCATCACCGAGACGGAGAAGACAAAGAACAGCCCGGCCATCAGCCCGCTGCCCGCCACCGCAATCACCATGATTGTCGTCAAGATTGCTGTCATCGCTGAGCTTTGGCTCTCTGGATTCAGATGTCAGGGTGTTGGATTCCTTGGAACAACGTAACACACGCGTCGCCGTTTGCTTCGCGTCTTTTCGGTCGGACATCATGATGCGATGCATGAGCGACTCTAATGCACCCTCGAACTTCCACTGGTGATCGTGTGGGTAGTCATAGTGCAGGGAAACGAAGACCGGCACGTTCAAATCGCGGGCGGTCTCGATCAGTGCGTGAATGTTGTCGACTGTTCCGTTTTCAGTCACGCTCTCTTGCCCCGGATCTTCTTGCACCACTTGCCGCTGGCCGTGGGCGGTAGAGCGAAATCCGGATACGGTTTTTCTGGTTTCGAAGGCTTTCGTTTCCTACAACCATTTGCTACAACTTCCTTCGTCATCACCGAGCTGCCCAAAAGCGAGGAGGTGACGGCCGAAAATGGCGGAAATGCGTCATTCAGGCCGTTTTTCATGTGTTTTGCGTGTTAAAATAGGCTAACAGCTGTTGTCCGGTTGTCGCAGGCACTTGAAAAACGCTTAAGCCCTTGTAGCTCAGTTGGTAGAGCAACGGACTCTTAATCCGTGGGTCGTAGGTTCGAGCCCTACCGGGGGTACTGCGGAAAAAACGCCGCGCACTTGCACGTTGCCGGGTCAATGCGACCCGGCTTTTTTTGTGCGACGATCGCAACGCACGGCGAAACATCATGCGATCGCCCATTGTGCCGACGAACCCGCCAACCGCCTCCGCCGCACCGGCTCAACTCATTCGGTTCTGGTGCATTCGGAAGACGACGCAGGGCGAGTGACAGGAGAGGGATTCGGAGCCAGGGCTAGTCTCAGAGGAACGGTTATGACGGCAGACAATCACGGCCCGCCGCTGATTCGCAAGTTGACAATCAAAGGCTTCAAGTCCATCGCCCTGCTGATTGGATTTAAGTTTGAATCGCTCAATGTTGTGATTGGGGCAAATGGGGCGGGCAAAAGCAATCTTATCGGCTTCTTAAGAATGCTATCAGAAATGAGCAACCGACGGCTCCAAGGATTTGTCGTCAAGCATGGCCCGGTAGACGGTTTTTTCTTCGGAGGGCCTTCGGAAACCAAAGTGATCGAGGCGGTGATCGAATCAACCTCCCTGCGCTACCGGTTTCGTCTAGAGACGACGAGCGATGAAAAATTGATTGTTCGCTCAGAGTACGTCGCTCCTGTTTCCTCCGTTGCGAGCAACAAGATCTCGGAGTGGACTTACGAATCCTTGATCGGCGAACCGGCCAATTGGCATGATGCTGCCAAGTCGAGTTTGTCAGACGCGTTGGCGAGCGATGTGATCGCGTTGACGAGAATTCGCGTCTATCACTTTCACGACACAAGTCACACTGCCGGGATGCGGCGCAAGTCGGGGATTGCGCAAAACGAAGAGCTCCAGTACGACGCTGGCAATCTTGCTGCATTCCTGTATTTTCTTCGGACTGAACATTCACACGTGTTCGAATTAATCGTATCAACCGTGCGTCGAATCGCTCCTTATCTGGATACGATCCAGTTCAACCATTTTCTTCACGGGGGTGGTGGTGATGAAGGTCAAATCCAATTGATTTGGAAGCAGCATGGTAGTTCTTATCGTTTTACTGCGGGACACTTGTCCGATGGAACGATTCGCTTTCTTTGTTTGGCCACGGCGCTGTTGCAGCCCAGTCCGCCATCGGTGATTGTTCTCGACGAGCCAGAGTTAGGATTGCACCCAGAAGCGATTTCGTTGCTCGGTGGCCTTATTCGCTCAGCATCCAAACGAATGCAGGTGATCGTCGCCACGCAGTCGCCCACAATGCTTTCGCAGTTCGATGCCGAAGACGTGATTACGATTGACCATGAGCAAGGCTGCTCGCGGTTTCGCCGATTAGACGTTGCTCAACTTGAGCAGTGGTTGCAAGAATACACGTTGGGGGAAGCATGGCAAAAGGGGCTGGTCAATGCGGAGATCCAATCCCCTCCCGCGCCTGTCGGTCAGCAGAGTGAGGGCAATTGATGGCCGAAGTATTGGTCGTCTGCGAAGGCCAAACCGAGCGGGAGTTTTGTCGAACGGTCATTGCTCCGTATCTGGCCACGCGCGGAATTCACTTTGCCGGGACACTTGCAGGAAAGGCATTCAAGAAACGCCCCGGAATCGGTACCTGGCAACTCTACCGCAAGGAAATGCTCCGTCATGCGGCAAGGCGGGGAAGACACGTCGGTGTCATGGTTGATTATTACGGAATGCCACTGTCATGGCCTGGTCGCGAAAACGCGCCGGAGCAAGCAATTGACAATCGTGGTAGCTATGTAGAAGGAATGTTACGTGAGGATCTGCCGGAACTTTCAGGGAGGTTTCATCCGTGCGTTGCGTTCCATGAATTCGAGTCCTTGTTGTTCGTCGACCACGCGGCAACCGCGTTGTCATTGTCAATTGCCGAGGGGTGCGAGGATGAGAAAATCGTCGCCAGACGAAATGCTGAACTTGTGAAGATTAAGGATCGCGTCCTTGGCCATGTCGAACGGATAAACGATTCCTATCAGACAAAGCCATCCAAGCGGATTGAAGATCTCTTCACGGCCTACGATAAATCGTTCGGTGGGATTCAAGCGGCTCTGGACGCTGGTTTGCCAAAGCTGCGCGCCGGTTGTCCTTGGTTGGATCGGTGGCTGAAATCGCTTGAATCATTGGGGAGCGAAGACGATGACGGTAATGTTACTATCACGGTGCAATCCGATAACACCTGACTGTTCTTTTCTCAAATCGAAGCCGCAACATTTGGACCTCTTGTTCGGAATCGTCTCCGTGCCCGCAGGGTTGATCGCGTCCGCGTTGGGCAAGGCGCGAGAGATCGAAGAATGAGTGGTGTTGACGCCGGCTTCAGTGGTAGATCTGCCAATGAGTCCATTCGCAAGACGTCGAATGCTGCCTTGCCCATTCCCTTCGTTGACGTTCATGCAGTGAGACTCTTTATATCCCGGAAAGCGGACTGCTTCGGCTCGCCACCTGAGAGCGCATGGAGCATGCCATGAGTTGGCAAATCCTGGCGCAGGGGCTGGTTGTGTTGAGCTGTCTGGGGATCGGATCCCGGATGGGCGGAGTCGCCGTGGGACTCTGGGGCGGCATCGGCGTCCTGCTGCTCTCCACCTTCTTTCATCTGACGCCGGGTGGCTTTCCCATCGCGGCGATCACGATCATTTTCTCCGTCGTCACGGCTGCCGGTGCGATGCAAGCTGCCGGTGGGATCGACTATCTAGTCGGCATCGCACATCGCATTCTTAGGTCTCGGCCGAACGCGATCACGTACCTGGCTCCCTACGTGTCATGGATCTTTACGATCGGTGCCGGCACGGGGAATGTCTATTATTCGCTACTGCCGGTGATTGAAGAGACCTCTTACAGCAACAAGGTGCGGCCGGAACGACCTCTCGCACTCGCGCCGGAAGCCTCCCAAATGGGGATTACCAGCAGCCCGGTCTCCGCGGCCATGGCCGTGCTGCTGGGTATGCTGTCCCCGCTGGGATTTGAACTCGGCCATGTCCTCGTGATCGTGCTTCCGTCGACGGTCGTCAGCATCGCGGTGGCAGCGTTGATTCAAAACCGAGTGGGAAAGGAACTGGACCACGATCCGCTCTTTCTCAGTCGCTTGGAAGCCGGGGAGATTCAAAAACCGGACTATACACCGCCCGAGCTGGCGCACATCACGAAGCGAGCCAAATGGAGTGTGGCAGTGTTCTTGAGTGGCATCCTTCTGGTCGTCATGCTCGGGTTTGTTGATTCGCTGCGGCCCCAGGTCTTGATGCCGGATGGCTTGACCCAGCCGATGGCAATGACGCAGTTGATCGCCATTGTGATGATGGTGGCCGGAGTCGTGATCATCGTGATCGGCAAGGTTCATCCCGGCGAGATTCCCAGGAGCGACGTGTTTCAGTCCGGGATGGTGTCTGCTCTGGCGTTGATGGGGATTGCCTGGATGGCGAATACGTTTATCGGCGCGCACAAGGAGTTGTTGTCGTCCGTGATGCTGGGGCAAATAGAACAGCATGTCTGGATGCTGCCGGTCGCCTACTATGCGACGGCCGCGTTGACGACCAGCCAGTCCACCGCCACGCTGATCATTACGCCGGTGGCGCTGGCCATGGGAATCGCACCGGAGTTCATCGTCGCTTCATGGCTGGCGGTGATCGGTATCCACTTCTTTCCCGCCAACGGTAGCCAGATGTTCGGCGACAATTGGTTCTCCGCTTTAGCGACAACTAGTATTCCCGATTACGAATCCGATTTTTATTGAGAGGCCTTTGCTGACCGTCCAGCTGACTTCGTTTTCTTGGCTGTTTCCACGCGATAGCTTGGCACGTTCAACTCGATGATCACGCTGTGGTGAACCAAGCGATCGATCGCCGCCGCCGTCGTCATCGCATCTTTGAAGATCTGGTCCCACTTGCTGAACGCCAAGTTGCTCGTCAACAGAACACTCCCTCTCTCGTAACGTTCCGCCAGCAGCGTGAACAGCACCTCCATCTCTTCTCGATTCTGCTGCACGTAACCCAGGTCGTCGATCATCAGGCCCTCGAAACGAGACAGTTGCTTGATGTACTTCTGCAGGCGAAGATCCCGCTTTGCGATCAGCAACTGTTGCACCAGCAAGCTGCACGTTGTCAGAAGCATGCTCCGGCCTTGCTGGACGAGTTGATTCGCCAAGGCACAAAGCGCGTGACTCTTCCCCGCACCGGGCTGACCGAAAATCAGTACGTTCTCCCGACGATCCAAGAACGATCCCTCCCGAAGACTCTCCAGTTGTCGTGTCACTGACAATGGCAAGCGATCGAAGTTGAACGTCTCCCATGTCTTGCCCAGCGGAAGACGTGAGTTGGTCATTAGACGCTTGATCCGACTCTCGTTGCGGGCCTGGCATTCCAGTTCCGCCAGTTCCGATAAGTATTGAACATGGCTGAGATCCTCCGCGGCTGCTCGGTCGGCCGTCGCTTGAAACTGGTCGCGAAACATCGGCAGACGCAAGCTGCGAAACTGCTCCTTCAGCCGCTCCTCGGTCCGTTCGTTGCTCGTCCTCGTGGGCGGGGTCTTGGGAGGCTGCCGTATCGACGATTCGGTCTTTTTCGATTGGGGCTTTCGTGTGGTTGATTGATTCATCGTTTGGACTCTCCTTGTCAAACGTGTCAAATAATTCGTCATAGTCTTTCAAGTTCGGTGCTTTGACATCGATGTCGGTCACCGGCTTGATCTCGATCGCTTCACTCACCATCAGCCGAACCTGATCGACATCGATGGATTGTCCCGATTGGATTTGAAGACGCAGTGCATTCTGCACCGCATCTTGGCTTTCTCGAGCCGCTAATTGCAGGATCTCAAGATACTTCCTCACCGCCACCTTCTCGCTGTGAGCGTCGCATAGCATGTCATAGGCGATTCGGAAGTGACTCGTCGGGAACATGTCCTGACGGTATTTGTAGTTTTCGAATGCTCCCGGTTTGCGAACCAATGAATCGATCACGTGCCGGTAGTTGATGGCCGATCCGCCGACGCCAGTAAGTCGTGGCATCCGTTGCACGTGGATGCCGTGATGCGTCACATCGATCCACTCGGCACCGATCCGCACATCGACTTTTTGACCGATCAATCGGCTAGGAACCGAATAGATGTTTTTCTTGACATTAATCGTGCTGCTACTGCCGACGATGATGCCTTGTTGGTTGTCATCGGTATCAAGCTTACTATCGGGAAGTGGTCGCAAATGCGAGCGTTCAATTTCAAATCGATTTAAGCGCGCATCATTAGCGCGAACGATCAGGGATCGAACGAAATGCATGTAGTCTTCACGACTGGCGAAGTCGCGACTACCGCGAAGTAGCAATGCTTGGTCGACTCGATTCTTGAGATGACCGTTGGATGACTCAACGTCGCCGTTTTCGTTCGCACAGCGAACGTTGATTCGCTCTGACTTGGTGCCATAGTGATCCATCAACGCTCCATAGCGAGCAGTGAGTTCTTTCTTTGAAGAGTGATTGTTGATCGCAGCGCTAAGGCTATCAGTGCGGTGACGCTCGGGCACTCCGCCGAATTCCCAAAACGCATTTTGAATCCCCTCGCTGAGCGCTTCGAAAGATTCGGAGAAACACAGAGAGACCGACTCGACGTTGGAATACGTCAGGACACAATGAAAGAGCATGTGTTCAAACGAAACGCCCGCGATGGTCACGTTCAGTGTGTTCATGACGGTGAAGTCACTCGCAGCAACCCGAGCCGGATGATGGACCTGCGGGAAGATCACTGCTTTGTCTGGACCTTCTGTACTGCGCCACAATCGGACTCGACGTTCGAAGGTTCGTCGAGTGGAGTCTGGGTAGACGCCTGGATAGCGGTCTTGCAGCCACTGGAAAAGGGTCTTGGCCTGCAGTCGCGGTTCGGCCTCAAGCCTGATCTGCACCTCGTTCCAGACATCGGCGAATGGATCGATGCGAGTCCGGTAATCTCGCGGCTTCTTCCGCTGAGAGGGGAGCCGATTGTCGTTTCGATAATGTCTTGCCGTTTTCTCATCCATCTCAGTCATCCTTGACGATGCGGCCAGTGACTTGCCAGATGCTAGCAAACGCCGCAGTTCTTTAACCTTTCCGTCGCATTGCCTCAACAATTCGGATACCGAACGATGGTGGTTGCCTCAACAGAAAGATACCCAAATCGTAGGTGGCGCCATGGAAATGCAAGCAAAAGCTGCACTGATTGACTCGATTCGTTCGCGATACTACGGCGCACGGAAACGAGACAAGTCGCGGATACTCGATGAATTTGTTGCGATTACCGGACACCAACGTAAGTACGCGCTGCGAATTCTCGCTGAACGCCAAAACACCACCCCAGAGCGTTGTGAAGTCGTGGGCCGCAAAATATACGACTGCGCGGTCAAGGAGGTGCTTGTAACGCTCTGGGAATCTTCCGATCGCCTATGCGGCAAACGCCTCAAAGCGATTCTTCCCGAGTTGCTGAAGTCGATGGAGTCGCACGGTCACATGAATCTTGATGATTCTCTCAAGACGCGGGTGTTGTCGGCAAGTGCTTCAACCATAGACCGACTGCTTCGTCCTATACGTGAGGAAGCGACTGGAAAGAAACGCGTTCGCCCAAAGAAAAAGGTCCGCGCTGCAGTTGCCGTCAAGACCTTTTCCGAATGGGATGATGTCGCCCCTGGGAGTCTCGAAGTAGATTTTGTTGCTCACTGCGGAGGGAATCTATCCGGCCCATTCATACACAGTTTGGTTGCTACAGACGTTGCGTCTGGATGGACGGAATGCATCCCGATTCTGATTCGCGAGCAGTCTCTCGTCGTCGAATCTTTGGAATTGCTGCGGAACAGATTTCCGTTTCCAGTCCTGGGAATAAACACTGACAATGACAGTTCGTTCATCAACGAATCAGTCATCAAATTCTGCGATTCCCAAAGTATCACATTTACTCGATCACGGCCCTATCGAAAAAACGATCAGGCATGGATCGAGCAGAAGAACGGTTCTATCGTTCGCAAACACCTCGGCTATCAGCGATTCTCGGGACCGATCGCATGCCAAACCATCGCACATCTTTTCGATAGTGTTCGTTGGTACGTGAACATGTTTCAGCCATCCTTCAAGCTCTTAAGCAAGACTCGTGACGGCGCCAGGGTAAGCAAGAAGTTTCACTCACCTCAAACGCCATGTGAACGGCTACTTAGTGACTCGCGAGTATCATCCGAATCGAAAGAGTATTTGCGACGCAACCGTCTTGAACAGGACCCGCTAGAACTACTACACGCAATCCGACAATCGCAAGCTGCGCTGGATTCGCTGTCGACGGAGGATTCGCTCTCCCAGGAGCAGCAGATTGATCTCGAAGAATTTCTTTCACAGTTACCGGAGCTATGGAAGAAAGGCGAGGCCCGACCAACTCATCAGCCGAAGCCGATGCGAACGCGAGATTATCGAACGCGTCCAGACCCCTTTGAAGGAGACTGGACGACGATTCTTGGATGGCTTGAAAAATCCCCAGACGCAACTGCGTCGTCGTTACTCGAAAGGCTCATCGAACGATCGCCCGACAAATACAACGGCGGTCAACTACGAACGCTTCAACGTCGCGTGAGTCAGTGGCGGAATATCATGGCAAGGAAATTAGTGACGGGCACCACGGCGACCTAAGTGTCTTGCTCGCCTATGAAAAATGTAACCGCTGGCATAGGGCGGCTTCGCTACGCTCAGCAGCCCTATGCCAGCATTCTTTCTAGTCCTTCCATTTGGGTATCCTTCTCGGCTGAGGCAACACGGCCGGGAAAACCAATCGCCGCTAGACACCAGATCGCCACGATACAGTTCGACCGCTCCGGAACGACTCGGATCGGCGGTTTCGTGTTGAACCATTCGTTCCTGCTGCCCAACGTCGTTGTCGCGATTGTCAGCGTGATCGTAGCATTTCTCATCGCCTCTACCTGTTTCTAAACCTCTCCTTGTCCGGTCGTGCGAGCGTCGAAGGCGTCGCGGGGAGGCGTCTGAAGGCTGGACACCAACGGTTTGGATCCATCGCGTGACTGCCGGGGTGCCTGTCGGAGATTCGCAAACGGCTTTGGCCGAACAGATTGCTTATTCTAGTCTTGCGTTGAGTTGGATGTTGTTGTTTGCAAGCAGCGTTCCGCTGAGGTAAGCCACATAGTTAGTGGCTTTGCGGTATTCTGCTTTCGCGCGGAAGTATGCAACCTGAGAATCCGTGCGCCGCTCAAGACTTTGTAGCACCGTATTGACGGGGCTGCGCCCGGCTTGAAATTCCGTGAATCGGACGGCAACTTCGGTCTCCGACGCCTGAGCTTGTTGCTCGTACGTTTGAACCAGCTGATGCTGTTTGGTCGAATTCGCCAGCGCCTCGCTCAACTGCGACAGCACGAGACGCTCCTCAACCGCAGTATTAACCTCTTGCGAAATTCGCTTCTTTGCCCAGGCCAGTGCGGCTTTTTGAAGTTCATTGCGCGCGTTCTGATCACGACGTTCCGGGCTTGCCTTCAGCATCATGTTGACACTCTCGTTCAGATCGAATTGGACTTGTGCGTCGGAAGGTTCGTCGGTCGGATGAATGAGACGGCCGTCCACGGAGGCAAGGCCCAATAGAGCGCGCAGCTTACTTTCTCTTCCATAAACACCCAATCGATCGTCGCCCGGCAGGGTCGAGCCGTTCAGCGAAGAAGTCAGCCTTCGTTGGGCATTCCAGTATTGTCCAACGGCTTGCGACAGCTCTTGGATCGTTCCCGTACCTGCGTCCAGATTCAGTTTTGTGAACTCCGCTGTCTTCTGAATGTCGTCACGTGCAATCGATTGCGCTCTTGCGACGCGGTACGCAACGTGCAAGTCCCAGTAAGCCACTTCAACGTCCCGGACAAGGTTGTGAATCTTTATCTCGAAGTGATCGAGGCTCTCGTCGTTTTCCAGCGGGGCCACGATGATCGGGCGTCGGTTGACCTGCGATGGTCCCAGCCCCGGCAACTGCTGTCCTTGGACCGTCGGATGGACTGCCGCGATTCGCTCCGTATTCGTGGAAGCATGACGCGAGATTCGCTCATATTCCGCAAGCAGGGCTGCCGCACTTCCCACGCGTTCCGCTCGCTGAACGGCTTCGCCCGATTGAGACGGCGGAGCGTCGGCAATCACTTCGGCAGACTCTTGGACGCTGCTGATTGCCGAGTCTTCGCTGGAGGTGGTGGTTTTTGCCGAATGACTCACTGCGATTGCGACACATTCAGAGAGAGTCAAATCCCAAGATTCGAATTGGGTCTGTTCGCCGGTCGGTGCCGGTTCGATTGCGGCAGTGGAATCGACCTCATGGACTCTCTCCAGTTCCTTTTTTGGGGCCTGGGAAGTCTGCGTTTCATGATGTGCGACTTCTGATTGATCTGAATGGGTCTCTCCGCTCGTCGATTGGGCCATCTGTGGGCTGAAGGTATCCTCCCTTTGAGCAAGATGTTCATTTGGCACGAGGATCATCGTGATCAATGCCATCGTGCTGACGAGCACCATGCACGACGCCAAGCTCAATAAGGGGCGAGTCGGGTCAAGTGCCTTCCGGGAGGAGAGTCGACGAATCCGTCGCAGCAAATCTCCCTCGTTGGCAGCAAGGGATAGCGAAAACTGCAACCCACGATTCTGTTCAAGCGTCATCAATGCCCTCCCGAGCATCAGCTTTGCTTGACGGTCCGGCGCGGCCATGTCATCACAGCAATGTTCACGTGTGACCCGAACTTGTCGTGACACCCACCAAACCGCCGGGTGGTAGAAGAAAGCGGTTTCGATCAAGACCTGAAACGCGTTGAACCAACAGTCATGGCGTTTTACGTGAGCGAGTTCGTGAGCGAGCAGTGCATCGATTTCATGCGGAGGCATGCTTGTCACCAACGAAATTGGTACGACGATGACTGGGCGAAACCATCCGAGCGCCATGGGGCCGATGTTCTCGGAAACGACCCTCAATTGGACGGTTTCTCGAATGCCGAACCGCAAGGCGGTACGCCGAAAACTCGTGGTAAGCAACTCTGGCGCGTCCAGGCATGGCTTTCGCATCATACGCAGTTGTCCCCAATAACCCGCAATCGGACGGGCCGAAAAGAGGAGCACTCCGATGATCCACATGATGGGAAGGGACGGGAGCAATGCTCCCATCCAGAGGTTGATTCCTCTTGCGATGGATGAGTCATCGCTTGGAAAGTTTGCCGCGTATGAAACAGTCCACCAGGTAAAAACGGGGCACAACGCCATCACGATCATGCCGAAACTCGCCAACCGATACTGGCCACCGACGGAGTCCTTCAAGGTGCGATTGAGAGTCCCAACGCCAATCGCCACAAGCAGAAATTGCCACAAACTGTGCAGTAAAATCTCACCCGTCTGAGACATCCACGTCAATTGCATGCCGTTAGCCATCATCTCGATTCTCCATCTCTTCGAGTATTTCGCGGATTCGTTCGATGTCTTCGTCACTCGCCTTGCTGGACGAGAGTGCTTGCATAACGAGTGACGAGACCGATCCGTTGTAAACCTTCTTTGCCAGATCTCTCAGCAGGCTCTTGCCGGTTCGTTCTCGCGTCCAAACGGCGCGGTAGATATGCGGTCGTTTGCTTTCGTCTCGTTTGACGAGACCTTTACCGAGCATCACCGAAAGCATTTTCACCGTTGTCGAATAATTGGTCCCCTTCACGCGGTGCAGGCACTCATGGATTGGCCCCACACCACATGGGCCATACTCCCACAGTGCACGAAGAATCTGTAGCTCCACGTCGGTCGGTGTGGAATTGGCAGGGCGGGGCATCGAAACTCCTTTGGCGTCACATGGTCAGCGAAGGTATTCGCTATTCAAGGCGAATTCCTTCGCTGTGTCAAGTGAACTGGGCAGGCAACCTATGGCAAACGTACGATCAAAGTGCAGAAGGATGGCTACGATCATCCGGCGACAATCCGCAGCCCACCATCCGAGACGAGCGCGCCGGTGTCGGACAAATGCTGTGGTCGGTCGCGAGCGAATGGCGTTCACCCGTCAAACCAGTACGGCAACGCAGACGCACGCTACTGCTGGCGAACCCGTAGCTGGGTAGCATCGGCTACAGTTGGTGGGTGGCACCCAACGCTGATCAATTGGGTTCCTTTTCGTCTTTAAAAGGTATTGTTCTTCTACTCCCGTCTGCATAGAGCGCCCATCGCACATTCTGAAATTGGTGAATAGACGGAATTGGTCCATCGGATTTCCCCATCGGATCTATGCCAGTTGAAGGCATTCGTGATGTCCGGATAAGTACGTCGGAGGGGCGGACCGACTTGCGTTCCGAAATTCTTCGGATGGTATCCGGACTTGCGATGAGAGCTTGGCTTCCTTCCCTGTATGATTGAAATTCCAAAATCTTCAAAAAAGGAGGCTCCTTTTCTGTTCGTTCCTCCCCTATTTCGAACGTTGGAATAAGCAAATTGGGATGGTCGATTTTTGGGGCTCCTCTCAACTGCCCGACAAGTGCACCCCGGTCGATCTCCCCAACGGTTCGCTCAAAACGACTCATTTCGTACGACAATAATCCCATAAGTCTAAATGTCTTAAGCTTCGTATGCCATTCCGAGAATATCGCCTCTCGTGGAGTCTCAAAGGTGCCAAGGAACTGTTGGTAAGGTGCGTCCGAGAATGCGGCGTGCGGACGAGTAGCCAATAGCATTGCAAGGCAAGTCAATGCCGAAACTATTGTGCGATGAAGTATTTGGTGCTCTGTGTGCTGCGTCATTTGGCTAGCAATCAAATTTGAACTTGGCGTTCGCCACTGCGCGAAGTTGGGACAAACAGAACGTGGCGTTAGCAATGGATAATACACTTAACTCAATGGGGGCTCTGTCCGACAGGCTTCTAGTCCGTAGAGAATAGACTAGTAGGGATTCCAGGCGGAAACGTCTCGATCGGGAGCTGGCTTTTTTGTGGCCTTGGCTATGGCCCGGCATAACCTGGCTTCGTTCAGGGGCCGAAGGCGTCGCGGGGAGGCGTCTGAAGGCTGGACACCAACGATATGGAGCCATTGCATGCCTGTCGGTGATTCGCAAAGGGCCTCGGCCGAACAGGCAAGCTGTCGGTTGAGGGTTGACTGAGCATCTCGTTCCCGGCTTACCTCGCTTGGGATCGGACGCGGTCCTGCGGTCTCTTTAATCGACCGGCGCTTGCATCTGTGCGATTCAACCCCCGTCCCGTGTTTTCTTCCCGCCGCCATCATTCTGCCCCGAATCATTCTGCCATGTCGTCTGGCCCTTGCCGGTGCATTTTCTGCATCCTGCCGTTCCACCTTCCGATCAGAGACATCGTAGCGCGATTGTTGTTATGGAAACGCTAAAGTCGCTTAGGCGTTGAATTGGAAGTAGCCGTTGGTGTGCAGGATCTCGCTCAGGCGGAAGCCGGGGGAAATGCCGACGCCATTGACGTAGGTTCCCGTCGAATAAACCGTCGGCGCTTCGGTCTCATAGACCGTTCCCGAAATCTCGATGCGATCGATCGCGACATTGGAATCAATTCCGTTGGCCGGATCGTAACGGTCGTTGATGAAGCTGATCCGAACGTCCGCCGGATCCACGGTCGTATCGGTGACCCAGCGCAACTCGGTGAAGTTTCGATCGAGCAGGTCTCCTGCTTCGCCGCCGAAGTTCGAGAGGTCAAAGATCGCGACCTGTTGGCCGGCGACCTGCAAGGTCACGATCTCGTCGCCCAGTGATCCCGCTGCGTAAATTTTCACCAGCGTGGAGACGTTCTGCGCGTTGTTGGGCAGCCCCGGCGTGCCGTTGATTTGGTTGCTGGGCGACCAGTTCGCCGCGACGCTGTTGTCCAGTGCCGGGTCGATCAACGCCAGCGTGAACCCGTTGCCGTCGGGTTCGGTCGGCCATGGCGCGACATCGTCGTATTCGACGGAGTCGATCAGGTTTCCGGCGGCGTCGGAAAGCGTGATCAATTCGCCACCGCCACTGAGTCCGCCGGAGTATTGTCCGCTGACAAAAAGATCGCCGGGATAGAGCGAACGGAAACTCGAGAAGTCATCGGTAAAGATGACGTATTCTCCGGGAAGGATCACGGTACCGTAGGCGATTTGCAAGCCGACACCATCGATCGTCCAGCCCGACAAATCGACGGACTCGGTGGCGGAGTTGTTATAGAGTTCGATGAACTCGGGGTCGCCGTCCAACGGGTTGTAATGCAATTCGTTGATCACGATGTCGTTACTTCCGCTGGCCGAACCCGGCATCCGGATTTCGTTTGCAAAATCGGCACGACGGGTCTCGATCGCGGCTTCAAATTGGTTGGCCCAGTAGGGGTTGGCATAGATGTCGTTGCGATTCCATTTGGCAAATTCAAGTGCCGAGTTGGTGGCGCCGATCCCATCGACCAATTGATCGAACCGCGTGAGCAGTCGGTCGTCACTGAGGTAGGTGTCGACCAGGGTTTGCATGCGACGCCAATACATGTCCTGGAACTCGGGGATTTCGAAGATGGAATCGAGCAATTCATGTTCGATCGGTTCGGGCGTGGTAAACGGGCCGAGACCGTCAGGGGTCCACGTGCGGTCGACGTCCCATTCGACGATCGACCACAGGCCCGTCTCCTGATCCAACAGCATGTAGAAGTTTTGGCTGCTTTGGTCATCGTGGCGCATGAGCGTCGAAATCGCCATGTGGTTGATGACGTTCGGGACATCGACGTTGTCGTACAGATACGCGGTTTTGGCTGGCGATGGCGGCGCGGTCAGCACACTGTTGAGTTGGGCCAGCGAAGTCAGGTCGCCATCGTCAGGTGATTTTTTGTCGAATTTCGGGGAGGAACCGAAGCCGCCTTGTTCGGCCTTGAAAAATTCGTCCGCGTCGCTGATTCCGTTGCCCGTTCGCCATGCCCCGTCGTACAGCTCTTGGAACCGGAACACGCCGTGGAAATCGCCGTTCATTTCCGCTCGGACAAAGAAGGAGCTGGTGAAGGACTCGGTTTCGGCGTTGAAGACATCCCAAGAGATATCGGGGGTCACCACCGACCAGTCGCCGAAGTCGGCGTTGATGCCGAATTCATCGATCGGATAACTGCCTTCGGCGCCGATGTCGATCGTGTGTCCCTTGGGCAATTCAAACTTCAAGCTCTTCTTGGGGAAAAACTCACGTGAATAATCGCCGCCGCGAACGCGGACCGTTGCATTGTCGATCACTTCGCCGTTGTAGTAGACGACTGCGCCGATGGTCGTGTTGGTCAGCGCAAGTTCGGTGGTCGTCAGCTCGGTGAATTCCGACTCGTCCACGAAAAACTGAAACAGCGGCAACGTGTTGCCCGTGATGTCGGTCGGCGAGACGACGATCCCAAAGTAGTTGATGGTGTCATTGAAGGGCGCGACGGCTACATCGGATTCGATTCGATATCGAATCAACGTGCCTGCTTCGGCGCCAGGAATCGTCGCGTCCCAGGTGTTGCCGCCGGTGTTGGTCATCGCCAGGGATTGCTCGGCGCCGAACATGACTTTGTAGACCAGCGTCGCTTCGGTCGCGTCTGCGATCGTGGCGTTGATCGAGAAATCTTGGTTGGGCAGGACGATGCCGGGTGAGACGACGATGTCGGTGATCGGATCCACTGCGGGTTCGCCGAAGATCGAGTTTTCCGCAGCCGGCGTCGGGGCGCCGATGGAGACGCCCCAGTTTTCCGCGACTGAATTGTCCAACGCCCAATCACGCAATTCCAGTGACGGACCGTTACCGTCGGGCAGCGCGGACCAGGGCGATTCGTCCAAGTAACTGACTTCATCGATCACCGTGACTCCGTCGGCGCCCAACAGCTGGATCAATTCGCCGCCACCGGACAGGCCGCCGGAAGCGAATTCGGCGATCGGCGTCACGCCCCAGGTCGCTTCGGCGATCGCAATCGAAGGTGACACGATCGCATACGCGCCGGGACCCAGGGTCGTCCCGGAGCTGAACGTCAAATTAAAGCCGGTAAACGACAGACCGCCCAAGTCGACGGACTGGTCACCGGAGTTGTACAGTTCCAAGAACTCGGCGTCGGAATCAACCGCTCCGTCCGGCCCGGGGTTGTAATGAATCTCGTTGATCACCAACAGACTCGGATCGCCGCCTGGATCAACGGTCGACCCGGCGTATTGAAAATACCCGTTGGAGTGAAGCGTTTCGGAGAGGCGATAACCGGGCACAATGCCTTCGACCGGCTTCCACGTTCCCGTCGAGAACACTTCGGGGGCTTCGGTCTCGTAGGTCACGCCATCGATGATGATCTTGTCGACGCGGAGGTTGCGATCGATTCCGTTGGCGGGGTCATACAGATCATTGGTAAAGACGACGCGGACTTGATCGGCATCGATGCCGTCGACATCGACGGTATAAGATTGCAAGGACCTGTCGACGTTGTCGAAGGTCGCTACGGTGGTTTGGTCGATCTGGACCAGCATCTGTTCTTCGCCCCGTGCGCCGGCGGCCTGGATCGTGATCGGCAAGAATGCTTGGTAGCTTTGGCGGGTCGCCGAGTCGAACGCCAAGCCGGCTTCGATCGTGCCCACGTGCCGTTCCAGATCCCAGTCCGCATCGGCCGACGCGGATCCCGTCTTGTCTGTCGAGGCGGCAACATCCGCACCGGTCCATTCGGCGAGTTGTTGAACGAGATTCAGACCGCGCACCCCGGCGCCGGTCTCGCAGCCATAGATCAAAAGGTCGGCATGGGCGGTCAAGGCGCGGCTCCAGCTTCGAATCTCGGATTCATAATTCCGGATCATCTCCGAGTCGACGCGCTGGTTCCCCATCTGCAACGCTCCGGATTGACCGTGTGCGAGAAGATGAACGCTGTCGACGTTGCGGCGCGTTGCCAAGACTTCGGTGATTTGTTCCAGGCCACCGCGATCGGGTTGAAGCAAGACGAGTTCGTGATGTTTCGCCAGTCCACCCACCAGGTGATCGATCTGATCGACGGAGGAGTCGATGAAGACGATCTGGGAAGTCTGTTGGGAGGCAGCGTTGTGCGAGGCGGTCAGCTGTTGCGGTGTGACTTCGGCGGCAGCGGTTTCGCCGCCAGGATCGCTGAACGCAGCAGCGCAATCGGCGGCCAGCATCAGCCGCTGCTCCAGGGCAGAGAGGCTCCATTGTCCCTGATTGCGTGCACGTGAACGCCGTCGGTTTGATGCGTGCATGACTGCTTTTGGCTTGGAACGGAATAGAGATCGCATTGCTTTCTAAGCTCGTTGAAAGGTCGCTGGGTTCCGTCAATGCAAGGATCTTAAGTGGGTGCGTTCTCCAATTCCAGAAAAGACGACCGATTTTGACGGTTTGGTGGGATGTACGAAGGTGCACTGCGGCAGTGACGCGGGCGAGTCGGTTGGGGCTTGCAGACGGTCGGAACGCTCTGCCCCACTGACCGTGATCGTTGGCTGGTGAGCCTGGGAGCACGGCTCGGCGAACAAGGCTGATTGGATGGACCGAGAAGGAAGACAGGAAAATGGGTGGCAAGAAAATGTCACAGTCCAATGGCGATGCGTTTATGGTCACAACCGATCTCAACCTCGGCGGGATGCTGTTTGTTCCAACCAATTACGTGTCAGAGGCACCGCTTTCCTTTACCGGTCGAATCGATCTGTAGACTTTCAGTTCGATGGGGGTCACCAATGGTGATCAGCTCGTTTGGACGTGGGGTTCGGGGGCGAACGCCGACTCGGTGACATTGAACATTGGGACGACGGCGATCCCGGAGCCGGATCTGTCGATCTCGGTAAGGGTGTTTCTGATCGTGCTCGCGATGTTCCGCTGGCGGCGTACGGGATCGATAGTGGCCTTTGGATCGACGTCGTCGGTCACCCCCACTTCCCTTTGCATCAACGATAACGCCAGCAGATCCGCATCAGAAACCTCGGATTTCGAAATTGGAGCGTGGATAGTGGAGCGTGTGCGGATGACGAAGGGCGAAAAGAATGGGGGCAAAAAATTCGCCTGGATCACGTCGATTGCGCCGGTGGCTTAGTGCAGCGGTTAGCGAGTACTCAGTCTTTCTGTCGGCCCTCTTCTGTCGATCGCTTTCCCGCGATTCAGCCCCAATCATTCTGGTCCGATTTGCCGTTCCGCCTCTCCGCGGTCGCGTTGGCCTGACCGCGCAGGATTCCCAGATGGCGTTACTCCTGTTCAAGGTCGCCTTGTCCAGCTGGGAATGGACGCGTGCTAGCAAATCGATTTTCGCCAGGTTTTTCATTTGACACGCCAGCCGATAGTGGTAATTTACTCACCACCCCGCAGAGCGGACATAACCTCCCTAGCCGCTCTAACCGGAATCGTTTTGTATTTGCTGCTGTTTCGCATGAGGAGCTTCAAAGTGTCGTTCAGAAAAATTGTTTACATCGCGTTGTTGTCGGCTTTTACGGTTTCTCTTTGGAATCTTGCCTCCACAGCTTCCGCTGCACCACCGGCTGGCGTGCCGGAAATTGATCCATCTTCGGCTGCCTGCGCGTTGGCAGTCCTCAGCGGATGCGGCCTGATGGTCGCAGAACGTTTGGGTTTGCGTCGTAAGTAGTCGGCGGATGGATAAACAGTTGCGACCGTTCCGTGGGGGCAAGCTTCGATACGGAGTCGGGCGGCGCAAGTGAGGAGATTGGTTTCAATTGAAGGACACTGCCTGCTGTGGTAGCGGGGGCTCTGGTTTCCAGGGGGCTCGCCTGCATCCTCGGTGCAAACCAGGGTGCGTCGCGTTCCGTTGAACTGTCATTGGCCAGATGGCTTCCTCGCAATTCGATGAGACCTGTGGGAGTGTCGGCCATCGGTATCTCACGAGCCCCCACCGTTAAACGCCGAGCGAGTCGTACGTGCAGTGATGACATCACTTTCGGATTCCGACCGACCTGTCGATGTAGCGGGTTCGGAGTGGGGCCACAACGCGTCTGTTGCGTCGATTCTGAAGTGGTGTGGGCTGCCCGTCATTCTGCTAGCGGAGTTGTTATTTCTAACCATTCGCTTTGACACCGCGAGCCTCTCTCAGGCGAGCGAATGGGCAGCGTCGTTCGGCGATCACATTTCGATTCTTCCGCAGTTAGTGGCGGTAATGTTGGTCGCGACACTTGTCTTTGGCGGTCGGCAAGTCTCAGAGGAACTGAGCAGACTGTGTCATTCCGACGGTAGGCACCGTCGCTGGCCTGTTTGGTTGGCAGCGCAGATGCTGCTGTACTTGTTGTTTTATTGGGTGACGATTCAAGTCTTTGAGATCAACCGCGGGGTGTCGCTCGCGTGGATCGCCGGTTGGGCCGCTCTGGGCACTGCCTGCGGATTGGCGTGGCTCGCTGCTTTGGTCCATCCCTCCAACTGGCAACGATTGGCTGCCCGACTGGCAGGTTACGTCTTAGTGGGGGCGGTGATCGGGGTGTTGGCATGGGCTGCGGGGCAATATGCGACACAGTATTGGGGAGTATTAGCCGGCCTGACGTTTGATTGCGTCGGTTTTGCGCTGCGTTGCATGGGGCTGGAAGCGTCCAGAGATATCGCAAGCTTTACGCTGGGGACGTCCGAATTCCAGGTGCGAATCGCGCCTTCATGCTCCGGATACGAGGGAATGGGCTTAGCCGTCGTTTTCGTTTCAGGCTATCTGTGGTGGTGTCGGAGCGATCATTTTTTTCCTCGCTCGCTGCTCCTACTCCCCATTGCGGTCGGTCTCATGTTCGCGGCCAATTGCGTCCGAATCGTGTTCTTGATCTTGCTCGGTCATTTCGGCTGGCCCGAAATTGCCGTGGGTGGCTTTCATTCCCAGGCAGGATGGCTGGCATTCAACTTCGTGGTATTGGCAATCGTGGCGACGGCTCGTGTCAGTCCCTTTTTTAGCCGTGTCCCGATGCGGTCGGTCGAGACGCCCCGGTCCCGATCGTTGCCGTTTTTAGGACCATTCGTGTTGCTGATGCTGACGGTCATGTTAACCGGTGTGGTTCAAACCGGGTTTGACTGGCTGTATCCGATGAGGTTCTTGGCGATTGGTGCAGCGATCCTGTGGTTTGCAAAACAGTACCCTCCACGTGTGTGGCAGCGGAGTGGCAATTGGTTTGGTCCCATCTGCGGTGTGCTGGTGTATTTCGTTTGGCTCGCACTAGCGTCACCAGAGCGTTTTTCGTCGGATGTGGCGTTTTACACCGAAGCTCGAGCACAAGCTCCGGCATGGTTTGCCGCATGGTGTTTGTTTCGCGTGCTCGGCTCAGTCATCACTGTCCCGCTGGCCGAAGAATTCGCTTTTCGTGGGTACCTGATCCCGTGGTTTTCATCAAGGAAGGAATTTGAGCCGGGGACGAGCCAGTGGTCGTGGAATGCAATCTTGATTTCCTCCATCGCTTTTGGCGCGCTGCATCCAGGCCGATGGATCGAAGCAACGATTGCGGGCGGCATCTATTCGTTTGCGTTTTGCCGCCGTGGGCACCTGATGGACGCAGTGCTTGCCCACGCGACGACCAACGCATTGATTGCCGGACAAGCAATCCTATTTAGGCATTGGGGACTGTGGGCATGACAGAGTCAAATCACCTTGCTTACGCGTTCCCCAGAGATTCATCGCAAGCGGCACAATGGCGGCAAGCGATTATGGACGAAATTTACTCACAAGATTTACTTTCATTTCTTTGATCGAGTTGCAACTATGAAATTTTCATCGACCAATAGCCGGCGTCGTTCTCGACGGAACAAGATTGCGCGAACTTCCATGCGAAGCCGCATCCGGATTGCCGAATCCCTTGAGCCGAGAATGTTGTTGGCCAATGACTTCTTGGCTGGAACCGCGTTTATCGATTCCAACTCCAACGGAAAGCTCGACACAACCGAAAGCTATCTCGCCGGTGCGACAATCGAATTGCGCGAGTCGGTGGCCAATGGCAATGGGCTGATCGCGACTCAGGTCACCGATGCGCAGGGCGGCTACTTCTTCGGTGGCCTGACTCCCGGCGATTACCAGTTGGTCAATCTGGCTGCTTCCGGCTACAACGCTTCCTCCAGCGATGCCCTGTCGAAAATCAGTCCGGTGACGGGCACATCAACCAACAGTATCAATGTCCAACTCTTGGATCCGGCGGACCTGACGGCAAGCATCGATATCAATCGCTATAACCAATTAGGGTTGTTCAGGAATTTTTCCTATAACATTTTTGGAACGCAAGTCTCGGCAAGCGGTGGTCAACTGCCAGCGAAACTGCACAGCAACGCGCTGACTCCAAACCCGACGGATGAGTTCTTGACCCTATGCGTTGACCTCTTCAATGACTTGGGCAATGGTGTCAATGGACCTTTTGTGGTCACCCCGGATAGCAACCCGATCGGCAGCGGCACACCTCACAATGCCGAACGTGTTGCGTACCTTTACAATCACTATGGTCAATCTGCATTGCCATCTGCCAGCGCGGCTGCTTTGCAAATCGCCGTTTGGGAACTGCTTTACGACGCAGACGCGGGCGACCCGGACGGCAATCTCTCGGCGGGTAACTTTAGGGTTACCTCTAATCCCGGGAGTGCGGTTCTCAATCAAGCTGCTTTCTACCTGACAGACTCATTGAATAAATCCGAGTCGGCTGTTTTTCTCAACGTGCCGCCACCATCACCGGCGGTCCCGACGTTGACTCGGACTCAAGGCATTATCGTCACCGGCAGCTTCAACTTCGGCAATATTCCTGGCGCTGGCGATGTGTCCCTCGGTGATTTTGTTTGGGAAGACCTCAACGCCGATGGTATACAGGATCCGGGTGAACCTGGAATCGGTGGTGTTACCGTCTACCTAAAGGATGCCAGCGGCACCATCATTGACGACACCACGACAGGACTCAATGGCGCGTATCTGTTCGACGATCTCCCGCCGGGAACCTATTCCGTCCAGTTTGTCCAGCCGTTCGGCTACAGCGGGATCAGTCCAGCCAACGAGGGTGTCAACGACAACATCGACAGCGACGGTGTTCCCGATGCCGATCCGTTGATGAACCTGATGACGGCCACAACCACGTTGACCGCCGGTCAATCCGACCTCAGCCTCGACCAGGGCTTCTACCGGTTGGCGGCGCTGGGTGACTTTGTCTGGGAAGACACCAACGGCAACGGCCAACAAGATGTCGGTGAACCGGGCGTCAATGGTGTCACGGTGTTGCTCAAGAAGGACGGCGTGTTGACCGGCGATAGCACGGTCACGGCGAACATCGACCTGGACGGGGACGGCACCCCGGACGGTGACGGCGGCTACAAGTTCGCGGGCCTGACCCCGGGTGATTATTCGGTTCAATTCGTGCTGCCCGGCGGCCAGGTGTTCACCACGGTCAACGCCGCCGGTGTGCCCGATGACTTGGACAGCGATGCCGACCCGGCGATGTCCGGCATGACCCAGACGGTCACGCTGGAGTCGGGTGACTACGACCGCACGCTCGACGCCGGGCTGATCACGCCTGCGGCGCTGGGTGACTTTGTCTGGGAAGACACCAACGGCAACGGCCAACAAGATGTCGGTGAACCGGGCGTCAATGGTGTCACGGTGTTGCTCAAGAAGGACGGCGTGTTGACCGGCGATAGCACGGTCACGGCGAACATCGACCTGGACGGGGACGGCACCCCGGACGGTGACGGCGGCTACAAGTTCGCGGGCCTGACCCCGGGTGATTATTCGGTGCAATTCGTGCTGCCCGGCGGCCAGGTCTTCACCACGGTCAACGCCGCCGGTGTGCCGGATGACTTGGACAGCGATGCCGACCCGGCGATGTCCGGCATGACCCAGACGGTCACGTTGGAGTCGGGTGACTACGACCGCACGCTCGACGCCGGGCTGATCACGCCTGCGGCGCTGGGTGACTTTGTCTGGGAAGACACCAACGGCAACGGCCAACAAGATGTCGGTGAACCGGGCGTCAATGGTGTCACGGTGTTGCTCAAGAAGGACGGCGTGTTGACCGGCGATAGCACGGTCACGGCGAACATCGACCTGGACGGGGACGGCACCCCGGACGGTGACGGCGGCTACAAGTTCGCGGGCCTGACCCCGGGTGATTATTCGGTTCAATTCGTGCTGCCCGGCGGCCAGGTGTTCACCACGGTCAACGCCGCCGGTGTGCCCGATGACTTGGACAGCGATGCCGACCCGGCGATGTCCGGCATGACCCAGACGGTCACGCTGGAGTCGGGTGACTACGACCGCACGCTCGACGCCGGGCTGATCACGCCTGCGGCGCTGGGTGACTTTGTCTGGGAAGACACCAACGGCAACGGCCAACAAGATGTCGGTGAACCGGGCGTCAATGGTGTCACGGTGTTGCTCAAGAAGGACGGCGTGTTGACCGGCGATAGCACGGTCACGGCGAACATCGACCTGGACGGGGACGGCACCCCGGACGGTGACGGCGGCTACAAGTTCGCGGGCCTGACCCCGGGTGATTATTCGGTGCAATTCGTGCTGCCCGGCGGCCAGGTCTTCACCACGGTCAACGCCGCCGGTGTGCCGGATGACTTGGACAGCGATGCCGACCCGGCGATGTCCGGCATGACCCAGACGGTCACGTTGGAGTCGGGTGACTACGACCGCACGCTCGACGCCGGGCTGATCACGCCTGCGGCGCTGGGTGACTTTGTCTGGGAAGACACCAACGGCAACGGCCAACAAGATGTCGGTGAACCGGGCGTCAATGGTGTCACGGTGTTGCTCAAGAAGGACGGCGTGTTGACCGGCGATAGCACGGTCACGGCGAACATCGACCTGGACGGGGACGGCACCCCGGACGGTGACGGCGGCTACAAGTTCGCGGGCCTGACCCCGGGTGATTATTCGGTGCAATTCGTGCTGCCCGGCGGCCAGGTCTTCACCACGGTCAACGCCGCCGGTGTGCCGGATGACTTGGACAGCGATGCCGACCCGGCGATGTCCGGCATGACCCAGACGGTCACGTTGGAGTCGGGTGACTACGACCGCACGCTTGACGCCGGGCTGATCACGCCTGCGGCGCTGGGTGACTTTGTCTGGGAAGACACCAACGGCAACGGCCAACAAGATGTCGGTGAACCGGGCGTCAATGGTGTCACGGTGTTGCTCAAGAAGGACGGCGTGTTGACCGGCGATAGCACGGTCACGGCGAACATCGACCTGGACGGGGACGGCACCCCGGACGGTGACGGCGGCTACAAGTTCGCGGGCCTGACCCCGGGTGATTATTCGGTTCAATTCGTGCTGCCCGGCGGCCAGGTGTTCACCACGGTCAACGCCGCCGGTGTGCCCGATGACTTGGACAGCGATGCCGACCCGGCGATGTCCGGCATGACCCAGACGGTCACGCTGGAGTCGGGTGACTACGACCGCACGCTCGACGCCGGGCTGATCACGCCTGCGGCGCTGGGTGACTTTGTCTGGGAAGACACCAACGGCAACGGCCAACAAGATGTCGGTGAACCGGGCGTCAATGGTGTCACGGTGTTGCTCAAGAAGGACGGCGTGTTGACCGGCGATAGCACGGTCACGGCGAACATCGACCTGGACGGGGACGGCACCCCGGACGGTGACGGCGGCTACAAGTTCGCGGGCCTGACCCCGGGTGATTATTCGGTGCAATTCGTGCTGCCCGGCGGCCAGGTGTTCACCACGGTCAACGCCGCCGGTGTGCCCGATGACTTGGACAGCGATGCCGACCCGGCGATGTCCGGCATGACTCAGACGGTCACGCTGGAGTCGGGTGACTACGACCGCACGCTCGATGCCGGGCTCGTTGCTCCCGCGGCTCCCGAAATTGACATCGAAAAGTTCACACGGATCGATGTCAATCCGATCGACATTGAAAAGCTTGTTCGGGTTGAGTCGCCGGCGATTCAGGGCGACGTGTGCGAGGTGTTAAATAAACCGGTATCCCTTACGTTCCAATACATTCCGAGCACGGACTTCAATCCGCTTCAGCCGAGCGGAAAAGCTGGTGTGTTGGCGAACAATGGGCTCGATGATGATGGAACGAGCTACGTTGTCGTTTCCAAGAACGACGATCCCAATGATTTTGGCGACATCTTCTTCCAGGGAGACGTCAGCGAGGACGAGTTGTTCACCGCGTCGGGAAGCTTCGGGTCCAATACCTACTTCTTCTTCTTCGATGAAATGGGAGGGCCGCTGTTGCAGTCGTTCCATTATCACACGTCCTGCTCGGCCCCGATCATTTTGGGAGCCCAGCCGTTGAGTGCGACATTGGTCGGATACAACGACGGCACGCCGGGTGGCGACATTCAGGCCCCCGACTATGGGCCAGGCGTCAACGATGCCGATGCGGATACGCCGTCAGGGCCATCGGCGGCAGCCGGTGACACGGTGGTCTTTACCTACGTGGTGACCAACCCGGTTCCTGGAACCGAATTGTCAAACATCCAGGTGGAAGACCTGGTATTGGCACCGCCCGGGGGCGTGGAGTTTGAGCCGGATCCGGTCTCCGAGGGTGGATTTAACGTTGGCGACACGGATAGGGACAACAACCTCGATTCGGGCGAAGTGTGGCTCTACGTGTCGACCACCTCCGTCACAAGCACGACCCCGACCGGTCTGCATATTGACAAGGCGACGGTCGTCGGCACCAATTCGGGCGGCGGAGAAGTGATGGACATGGACCCGGCCCACTTCACCGTCACGGCTGGAATCACGCAGGGTGACCAATGTGACATCAACGGCAAAGTGGTCTCGTTGACGTTTGAATACATTCCAGGCACAACGGTGGTGACTGGCCAAGACAGTAGCAAAGCGACTGCGACGGGGATGATCGACGACGACGGCGAGTCCTACATCGTCGTCGGCGACGGCGATCTTTTTGAAGGCACCGTTGTTGAAGGTGCGACGTTCACGGTGAGTGGTAACTTTGGGTCCAATACCGTCTTCGAAATCTACGACAGTTTTGCCGCCTTCCAGGCCAATGCGTCACCGCTGCAGACGCTTGAATACCATACGTCGTGTTCGCAGCCTATCCAGCTGGGCGACGTCGTCGGCAGTGTCATCCTGGTCGGCTACGACGGTGAAGACGGCTCGGCGACACTGCCGCCGACGATGGATCCACCGGTCATTGATTTCGGCGGAATCTTGTTTACTACCGACGCGCCGTTCGACCCCAACAACATCGGCTTGAATGCCGATTCGCCGACCGGACCGGTTGCCCAATTGGGCGAGAAAGCCACTTGGACCTACGTCGTCAGCAACCCGGGCAATGTTCCGCTTAGCATCATCAGTGTTTTTGATGACAATGAAACGAATGACCAGATTCCGGGTTTGGGCAGCGACGATTTTGAGCCCGCACCGGTTGAAAAGGCAGGCGGCTTCAATATCGGCGACGACAACAACGATGGATTGTTGGATCCGAACGAAACCTGGTACTACCAAGCGATGGAAATCGTGACCGAACCCGGCCAACACAAGAATACGGCCAAGGTCCGTGCGGAAGATTCCGCGGGAACGATGGTGATGGATTCCGATATGAGCAATCACATCGTCAACCCACTCGTGTTCGAAAAGTACGTATATGTTCCGACGCCGCCGTCGAGCGAAGATCAATGTGACGTCAATGGCAAGGTCGTCACACTCTCGTTCGAATACTCGCCGGGGACGGTCGTGCTGAGCGGCCAGGACAGTAGCAAAGCGACCGCCACTGGCACTCCCGATAACGACGGAGAGTCTTACATCGTTGTCGGTGGAGGCGACCTCTTTGAAGGGATTGTTGCGGCGGGAGCTGTCTTTGATGTGGGCGGAAGCTTTGGTTCGAATACCGTCTTCGAGATCTATGACGATTTCGCGGCCTTTCAAGCGGGCGACGATCCGCTCCAGGTTTTGGAATATCACACGTCCTGTTCGCAACCGATTCAACTCGGCGACACCGTCGGCAGTGTCGTTTTGGTCGGCTACGAGGGAGAGGATGGATCGGCAACCCAAGCGACCGGACTCGGAGATCCTGCCGACTCACCGACCGGACCAAGCGTCATCGCCGGAGATGAAGTGGTCTTTTACTACGAGGTCGCCAATGTCGGCAATGTCGGCTTGACCAATGTGGAGGTGACCGACGACCAAGGGTTGTTGCCGATCTTGGACGAGGGAGATGTCAACAACAACAACATCCTGGATCCCGGTGAAGTCTGGATTTACAGCGCTGCGATCATCGCCTCGTCGCCGGGACAGCAGATGAACGTCGGAACGGTGACCGCGAACTCGGTCGACGACCTGACCGGCGAGGCGGAACTCACCGCCAGCGATCTTGCACATCACTTTGTCGAAACGCTTAAGTTCTTCGTCGTCGACAAGAGTGACGATGCAAACTACAGCTACACCGACGGCGGCAGGCCGATCAGCGATTCACCGCTTGCCGACGGGAATTCCGATCCACGCGGCATCAGTGCGGATCAGAATGGCGATCTGAAATGGGTGATCGACAAGGACAAGCATGTGTACGTTTACAATTCCGATGGCTCGTTGGCCCGGTCCTGGAAAGCCAATGGCATAGGCGGCGAAGCCGAGGGGATTGCGGTTCATCCCGATCCCAACGACACCGGGTTGTGGATTGTCGACAAGAAAGAGAAGGCGGTGTTCTATTACGCCACCGGCAAGACGCATTCCGGAGGTGATCTCGATCCGACCTCCAGCTTTTCATTGAATCTCGATGACGACATCGACTCCAAAAACGACCACCCGAAAGGACTCACGACCGACGGGGTTTCGTTGTGGGTCGTCGACGACGACGGCGGGACAGAAAAAGTCTTCAAGTACTCCATCGCCACAGGAGCGCTGGTCGGAAGTTGGGAAATTGCTGATGAGGCGCTCGAAGAACCACGGGGCATTACCGTGGACCCCAACGGCGGGTCGACGATTTGGATTGTCGACAAAAAATCGGATACGGTCTATCAATTTGATGACGCGACTGGCGTCGTGTCCGGCAGCGAATCCTCCGATGCGATGTTTGCATTAGCGGGTGAGAACGCTGATCCAGAAGGCATCGCAGATCCGATTCTTGCTGTCACTGAGAAGATTGACGGAACCAGTCGCTATGACGTTTCAGGCGATGGGGAGGTCTCTGCGATCGATGCACTTCGCATCATCAATGCGATGAGCATGGTTGATAGCGAAGGTGAAGTCATCCGAAACGTCGGAAACGCGGCGATGGATCTCAACCGTGACGGAAAAATCAGCGCCATCGACGCTTTGATGATCATCAATTATCTCGGCAGCGCCGAATACGCACAATCGGCTCAAGTCAAGCAAGGCAATTCCGTACCGGATGTCAGTCCGATCAGCGAGTCGACACAGGGGGATCAGCATCGCGTCGCCGAAATCAACAACCCGTACCTAAACGTTGCTCTGGAGGATGCTTCGAATCAACTGGCGGACAGTTTGCGGTTTAGTAACCAGTCAAACCTTGGCAGTGACCGCGATACACAAAGCAAAGACGATCTGTTTGGCGAATTCGGGAGAGAGGAAGAGGATTTGGAAGTTCCGTTGTCTTACTACGGACTTTTTTAATCCCCATGTGCTTTCTTCCGCACACTGCTGGTTGACCCAAAACGGAAGCGGGAACGGTGGCAGCGATCGGTGGGCCAGGACCACCGATCGTCGTGATCTCGCAGGAGGCGGCGTTCAAACAAGCTGGGCCGACGATCGCGCCCTAATTTCGGCCGCCGTCGGTTTCGATCATCCGGAGCAACTGATCGATGTCGATGGGTTTTTGACAGACGGCGTTGACCACTTGATCACCGAGTTCGTCATAGGCCTCGGCGGCGATCTGCCGGTCGCCGCTGACGATGATGGTTCGCGCCTTGGGGACGGCTTGATGGATCCGTCGGATGACCTTGCGTCCGTCACCGCTGCCGAGTTTCAGGTCAACGATCGCAACCTGGCATTGCGAATCACTGGCCTGCGTGATCCCTTCGGTTTCGCTGTGTGCCAACGCGACGCGGAAATGCCGCAGGTTCAACACTTGCCAAAGCGACTGACAGAAGTCTTCGTCATCGTCGACCACCAGCACGATCGGTGCCTTGGCGGCGCGGGCGAGTTTTTCCAACAGGTCGTGAATGTCGACGGGTTTTCGCAGCACGTCCCAGGTCCCGGCGTTTTTCGCTTGCTGGGCACCGTCGCTGCCGGCCCAAGCGGTGATCATGATCGCGGCGACCGAGGGCTGCAGTTTTTTGATTTCGCGATACAGCGACGCACCGTCCATGCCCGGCATTTGATAGTCCAGCAGGACGACGTCGAAGCGACTGTCGCGGACGCACTGAAGCGCCGCGATGGCGTCCTCGGCCGTCGTGGTTTGGTACCCGAGGTCGCTGAGGATGTCGGCAAAGTTCATTCGGATGTCCGCATCGTCGTCGACGATCAGTACCCTCGATCCGCTCTCATTCATCGTGGCTTCGTTCCTCCTGTGAGAACGGTTTCAGATGCACCGAAAACGTTGTTCCCTTTCCGAGCTGACTTTCCACTGCCAGTCGCCCCTTGTTCTTTTTTAAGATCGCAACCGAAATGGCTAAACCGAGTCCCATCCCGCGGGCTTTGGTAGAAAAAAGTGGTTCGACCACGCGTGCCAAGTCGTCGGGTTTGATTCCGATGCCGGTGTCGGAAACCTGGACGACCAATTCATCGGGAGCGACCCGTCCGGCGATCGAGATTTTACCCCCATCGGGCATGGCGTCGCGGGCGTTGCGGAGTAGATTGCGAAAAACAATGGAAACCTGGTTGGGATCAATGGCCGCTTGGAAGCCGCTGTCCGGAAGATTCGATTCGATTCGAATGTTAGCGGGCATCGAAACGGAGGACACAATTTTGCCGAGCAAGTCTTTCACGTCACAGGCAATCACGGCCGGTTCCGGCATCCGAGCGATATCCGAAAGCGCCGTGATCACATTGTCGATCATGCTGACTTGCCGATCAATCCTCTCCAAATGTTCATTTACCTTTTCCGGCGAAGGATTCTGAACGTTCCGCAGATAGTAGACCGAAGTCCGGACGGCATTGAGAGGATTTCGGATCTCGTGAGCGATGCCTCCGGAGACTTGGCCGAGCGTGGCCATCCGTTCGGACTTGAGCAGATCGGCTTGTGCGGCGCGCAATTCGGCTGTTCGTTCTTGAACGCGTTGTTCGAGTCGTTCGTTGGCCAAGGCAAGTTGTTGCTGAGCGTTCTTGATGTCGGTGATATCACGAACGATTCCGGCGAACAGAATTTGGTCGCCGACGGCCATTCGGCTGACGGCCAAGTGCATCGGAAACGTGGTGCCATCTTTGCGTTTTCCGATCACCTCGCGTCCGATCCCGATGATCTTGGCTTCGCCGGTTTGCAGATAATTGGCCAGGTAGCCGTCGTGCTGCTCATGAAACGGGCTGGGCATCAGCATGTTGACGTTTCGCCCGAGCATTTCGCCCTTTTCAAAGCCGAACAACCGGATCGTCGCCGGATTGACCGTTTGGATGGCACCTCGGCTGTCGATCACGATGATGGCGTCGACGGCGGCTTCCAGGATCGCCAACAGCACGGCTTGATCTTGACTATGCATTCCACTTTCCTTCAAACGTCTCCCGGTTAGGGATAGATTTCGACGTCGCAGGAGGTTTGGCGGGGAAGTCTGATTTCGAATGCGGCACCGTCGGGATGTGTTCGTGCCGCGATGGAGCCGCGATGTGCTTCGATGATACGTTGGCAGATCGACAAACCGAGGCCGGTCCCACTCTGCTTGGTCGTGAAGAAGGGTTCAAAGAGTTTTTCCAATTGTTCTTCGGACATCCCCGGTCCATTGTCCAGGACCGTGAGTTGGATTTGATCACCATCGCACAGGCAGTTCAATTCGATGCGGACCGGATCGTGACACGCCGCCAACGCGTTCTCAAACAGGTTTCGAAAGACCTGTTCCATCCGCAACGTGTCGACGTCGACCTTGACGTTACACGACTCGAAGTTTTCGATCAGCTGGACGTCACGTCGTGAATGGGAGACGGCGAGATCATCCCAAACGCGTCGCCAAATCTCGGGCAGATTGACCGTCGTGGGACGCATCTGGATGGGGGCGGCAAACGACCGAACCTCCTCCAGCAAACACTTGAGGTCGTCGGTGGCTCGTTGGATTTTTTTCAGGTCGTGGAGGGCATGTTCGTTGCCGGCGATCTCCAGCCCCAGCATTTCGCCGGCGGCTTGGATGCGTTGAAGGGCATTGCGGCTTTCGTGGGCCAGTGCGGTCATCGTTTGCCCGATCGCGGCGAGCCGTTCGGACCGCAACGCCCGGGTTTGGGCCGCCGTCAGGTCGCTGATGTCGACGCCGACGGCCAGCACCGACGTCACTTCGCCGCTGTGGTTTTTGAGCGTCGTGTTGGACCACCGCACCTGGTACCGTCTGCCGTCCTTGCCGACGACGGAGTTGACGACGCCTCGCGTGTGCAAGTCGTGGGCGGTGCGAATGAAAACCTCTTTGACGCGTTCCCGCTCGTCCTCGGCGATGCAGACTTCGAACCAGTCCTTTCCGCTCAGGTCTTCCGGGGTCCAGCCGGTGAGTTGTTCCAGGTACGGATTCAATTGGACCACCTTGCCGTCGAGGTCCAAGACCAGGACGATGGCTTCGGCCGTGTCCAAAACGAGATCGGCGAACGCATGCTCATTGGCCAATTCCGCTTCGAGACGTTTTTTGTCTGCGATCCGGCGAACCGTGCTCCGCAAGTCATCGGGAATGATCGGCTTGATGACATAGTCGGTCACGCCCATTCGGAACGCCGTGATCGTACTTTGCATGTCGGCAAACCCGGTGATCACGATGATGTCGGATCCCTTGACCGACTGGATCAGTTCCGGCAATGAATCTTCGATCAACCCGTCGGGCAGTTTGCGATCTGAAATCACGATCTGAAACGCGTCGTGTTCGGCTCGTGCCTTCGCTTCGGACAACGAACAGGCTCCGACGACGTGATGTCCGTCCAGTTCCAGGATATCGCAGAGGTTGGTGAGCGTATCAGCATCGTCTTCGATAACTAGAATGCTGAGTGATTCGTTCATGGGCACCGGCGACGAAAAGAACAACGACGTCATCTGGATGATCCGACGCTGCATGGTACACCGAGAGAAGGCCCCATATCTAGGGTGCACCGTCCAGGCTCAGGTGGCAGCTTTTCGCACCGACGGCGGCCCATCCGGGACGTCAATTGTCTAAGTGACGGATTTGATCGTAGCGGACGGCGCTAAAACTTTCGCAGCGCCGGCCCTCTCTGGCGTTTGCTTGCTGCGCAAACGCCGTCTCTCCCAGAGGGAGAGAATCTAAATGGGTTGCCAAATCCTGCAGAAAAAGAATCGACGGGCCTTCTCGCCGACGACCTGGAAAGGACGTCGTACCGCGCTCCGCACATCGTTGCCCCCTACGGGCAACGCTGTGAAGCATTATTTAGCGGTAGGGCGCGAGCCCTCCGGTATGTTGGCGGCGATGAGGAACCGGAGGGCTCGCGCCCTGCCGCTAACACCCCGAAGAACACAGAAAATCAATGCTTCACAGCGGTACCCTAGGGGTCGACTTCGAGCTGGTTGCAGATCTGCATTCCGATGGCGACCGGCAACAGGGATTCCTGGGCCAGTTGCTTTTGGTAGAAACTTGAAACGCGGCCGCTCAGAACGACTTGCCCGTCTCGCACGTTCACCTCGATTTGCCGCAGTTCCCCAGACCCGGAATTCGCAAGGATCTCGCGAAACAACGCATCCTTTTCGCGGTGGTCGTCGGGGGCACCGGCAGCTTGGCCTGTCGTTTCCGTGTTGCGATCTTCGCTGGAATCTGCATCCGAGTCCGTCTGGGAGGTTCGCACAGTCGACATCATCTCCATCAACTCCTTGAGCACGCCGTCCGGGGGTGACCGGGTGCCTATGGGAAAACACGATTCGTTGCATCAGTCAAATTCCACATCCTGCGAAACTCATGCCCACTTGACAAAACCGGATCAAATCCTCCGGTTTTTGGAATAAGAAAATTTGAGTTTTGCTCTCGTTCGGCACTCTGCGTGCGGTGTGGGGGTGTGTTCACGAGTCCTCTCACATGGCAGATTCGAACCATGAATGCACTCGCAAATCTCTTTTCCAGCTCTTCGCTAACGCGTCAAATGATGGAAGTTTCTCCATCCGCAGTCGTGGTTGCGAACCATGCAGGGACCATTTTGTTTGCCAACGAGAATGTCCAGCAGTGGTTCGGGTATGCGCGTTCGGAGATCACCGGATCAGCACTTGATGGGTTGCTACCGGAGATCAGTCAACGTGACGACCACGCACACTCGGCGCACGCAATGGCACAGACACCGATCGACATGGAACAGGGGGGCCCTCAACGCGTTGTCTGTAAAGACGGCTCGGAGATGGTGGTGGACGTCACGTTGGTCCCGGTTGAAGAACAATCCGAATCGTTGATCCTGGCCAATTTTTCGAGGTCCGACTCGGGCACGCTCGATGGCCAACGGTTGGAATCCGAACGGTTCGATGCGATCGCCAAGATGATCAGCGGTCTGGCGCACGAGAGTCGTAACGCGCTGCAGCGAGCCGTTGCCTGTCTGGACCTGCTCGAATTGGACTTCAGCGAAAGCGACCGCCACCTGGAATTGTCTCGCAAGATCCGCCGTTCCCTTTCCGATCTGCTGGAGAACTACGACGAGGTCAGGCGATTCGCAGCACCGATCACGTTGAGTCGAACCGCGACCCACTTGGCCCCCCTGTGTCACAGCGTGTTTGATGAGTTGCAAAGAAAATGCGACGCCTGGGCGAACCGGATCGAGATCGCGGGGGACGACACCGACGATGATTTGGCCTGCGTCGACCGCGGCAAGTTCCAGGAGGTGTTTCATCAGATTCTGGACAATGCCTTTGACCAGCCACACGGTCGCGTCAACATCCGCGTGAGCCATGAACGAACCACGATCCGAAATCGGGCCGCCGTGCGGATCTGCATTCACAACGATGGGCAACCGTTTTACGCCGAAGCTCTGGTCCGTGCATTCGAACCCTTTTACACGACCAAGCAACACGGGACCGGGCTGGGGCTGTCGATCAGTCGTCGAATCGTGGAAGCACATGGCGGCCAGATTCTCGCCCGCAACCCCGACGCGGGCGGCGCGGAGATCGAATTTGTGGTGCCCCGAGACGTGCCCCAGCTGGACCAGGCACAGCGCGCCGCGATGGCCTTTCCCGTCGCCGATTGACGGATCTTTTGGAAATCAGTCGTCATTTGCAGCCCGTACCGTGTTTCCCCCCGTCGGATTCATTAAAGTCGCTGCACGGGCGGAACTGTAATTTCGGCCCGTGGATTGAATGGATGATCCAAAATCAATGGCAAGTGGCAAGGCGGATCGGATGTGTGTCTCGACCGAGAGAGAGGCATGTCTGCCCCAGTGACGATCACCGGAGTATGCGGCATGAGCGGGCAGTGGCGGTCTCGGAGACTCAGCAAGCACACGCGTGGCACAGGAATGCGACGCAGGAGCACACGGCGGCTGGTCAAGGAGAATCTTGAGCATCGCATCGTCCTGTCGGCGACGATTGGAAACAACATCGGCGTCGGCGACCAGATTCAGAACTTCCGCTTGGCGATTGCGGCGACCGCCGAATACACGGCGTTGTTGGGGGGGCAAGCGAATGCGTTTGCGGCGATCGAATCCTTCGTGCGCGACGTCAATGAGATCTTTGAAGCGGAACTCTCGATTCATTTTGATCTCGTCTCGGGGACCAACACCGTCTTCACCGACTCCGCGACCGATGGCTACACCAACGGCAACACGGAGGAGATGCTCAGTCAAAACACCGGGGTGCTGGATGACGAGTTGGGCAATTCGGCTTATGACGTCGGGCACGTCTTCGGCACGGCGACCAGCGGCGGCGCCGGCCTGGCGGGGTTGGGCGTGGTGAATTCGCCGACTAGGAAGGGCGAAGGCGCTTCGATCTCCACCAATCCCCAAGGCGCCGATTGGGTCCGACTGGTGGCCCATGAAATCGGTCACCAGTTCGACGCCGAACACACCTTTAATGCCAACGCGTTTGCATCGGCGAAGAACAATCGGGACGCCGGCAGCGCTTATGAACCGGCCAGCGGCACGACGTTGATGAGCTACGCGGGGATTTCGGGCGCCGATGATTTGCAAAACGATTCGGATCCTTATTTTCACGCCGCAAGCTTTGAATCGATCCAGAGTTTTCTCGCATCGAGCGCGCCGCCCGATTCCTTGACCCCCAGCGGCAATGCCATTCCAGTTGTCTCCGGCGGAACCGATTACACGATTCCCGCCGGTACGCCGTTTCAGTTGACCGCAACGGGATCTGATGCCGATTCCGGTGACAGGTTGACGTACACCTGGGAGCAACTCGATCTGGGCCCCGAGATGAGTTTGCCGATCAGTGACAACGGCAGTAGCCCGTTGTTCCGGTCGTTTCCGCCCGGTGAAGATCCGACCCGCGTGTTTCCGCGTCTCAGTGATTTGGCCGCAAATGTGAACACGGCGCAGCTCGGCGAAGCCTTGCCGACGACCGATCGAAGTTTGAACTTTCGCGCGACGGTGCGTGACGGTGCCGGCGGAGTCCACTCCGACGATGTTCTGCTGACGGTCGTTGACACGGGGACCCCGTTCGCGGTGACCTCGCCCAACACCGCGGTCAGCTGGACCGGCGGAACCTCACAAACCATCGTTTGGAATGTCGGCGGGACGGATGCCAACGGGATCGACGTTTCAAACGTCGTGATCGACCTGTCGCTCGACGGCGGACTGACCTATCCGTTGACGCTGGCTGCGACCACGCCGAACGATGGCAGCGAGTCGATCACGGTGCCCAACATCACGGCCGGCCAAGCGCGTGTTCGCGTTCGCGCCGACGGCAATGTTTTCTTTGACATCTCCGACGCCGACCTCTCCATCACCGCGAACTCGGCCAGTCCGGGTTTGACGGTGACGCAAAGCGATGGCAACACGCGGGTCGGCGAAGACGGGTTGTTGGGAAGCTCGCCGATCGACAGCTACACGATCGCGCTGAACACGACGCCGACCGGACCGGTCGATGTCACCGTGAACGCCGACTCCCAAACCGAGGTCAGTACCGACGGCGTGACCTTCACGCCCAGCGTGACCGTCACACGAACCGACATGACGGCGGCGACGATCTACGTTCGCGGCGTGGACGATACGATCCAAGAAGGCGTGCACGGCGGATCGATCACCCATTCGGTTTCCGCCAGCACTGACCCAGCCTATCCGCTCGGGGGCATCGGCAATTCCGTCGCCGTCACGATCGCCGATGACGAATTGCAGCCGGTCGTGGGCGTGGATTTTGACATCCAGTCCGGCGCCCCACTTCATTGGACGGAAATCGTCGGCGTGTTCTCGGCGGACTTGCAGACCCTGCCACGTGAAGACGGATCCGTTTCGTCGATCGGACTGGAGTTCCAGGCCGGCCCGAGTCTTGGTTCCTCGACCGCCACGCCGCCCGTTTTTCCCCTGCACTCACCCCCGCTCGATGGCGTCGACGGCGTGATCAGCGGCAGCGACTATGTCAGATTGACTTGGACCGGGCTGACGCCGTTCACCGACTACAACCTCTACACGTTCCTGACGGAGAACTTCATTGGCGGGCGAAATGCCATCCAGGAGGTTCGGATTTCCGCCGCCGTCTCACCCGATCCCGTGATCCAAAACACCTCCGCGCTCGGCAGCGGTTTGTTGGTCAATCAGGGACTAGCCGATTCGTCCAAGCCGATCGAAGACGACCGGGTGATGGCTCAGGCGGACGCGAACGGTGAAATCCGATTGGAAATTTTTGATACCAGCGGCCTGTCGCAGGCCCCCGCGATCAGCGCCGCCGCGATTCAGGAGGTGGGGCCGGACATCGCCGGAATCAGCGTGATTCAAACCGACGACGAGACGACCGTTTCGGATTCCGCAACCAGCGACTCGTTCGATGTCGTCTTGAAGAAACCGCCCACCGGAACGGTCGTGATTGACATCTCCAACGAAGATGTGACGGAAACCTCGGTGACGCCCAGCACATTGACGTTTGATGCGACGAACTGGAACACGCCCCAGACCGTGACGGTCCATGGAGTCGCCGACGGCGAAGCCGACGGAGCACAATCGGTTCGTGTGCGGCTGTCCGTCGACACAGCGTCGACGACCGATTCGGACTACGGCGTCGTGGGCGATCGCTTGTTACCCGTGACCGCCAGCGACGATCTGCAGTCACCCTTGATAGGCATCGACTTTGAAGATTCGCCCGCCCCCAATTTAGCGCCTGCGAACTGGAACATCGCGACCAATCCCTCGACCGGCAACTTTGTCGATCTGGTTGATGAAGACGGTTCGATGACGGCCGTCGATCTGTCGATCCATCTCGCGGGCGGTGTTGGGAAGTACGACGATTTTCCCCTCGGATCGCTACCGGACCATCCGACGTCTCTGGCCGAACTCGCCGGCGGATGGTTCAGCACCTCGGGCATCACCATGACATGGTCTGATCTGGCTCCCAATACCGAATACGACGTCTGGCTGTTTGCCGAATGGCCGTATGGCAATCCCATCGGCCAATCGGTGACCGTGTCGGGGGCGTCGGTGGCACAATCGCCGTTTGTCATGGCCCCCTCGGTCAATCAGTTGCTGATCAACAGCGCCAGTGTCGATGTCACCCGCACCCTCGCCGACGACGCGGTTCGCGCGACGTCCAACGCGGCAGGCGAGATTCAAATCACGGTCACTCGCGATTCGGGTGCCGATTACAGTTTGATCAGCGGAGCTGCGATACAGGAAATCCCCCCCGTTCCCCCGGGGACCGCCGATCTATCGGTCACGACCCACGGCGACGAAAACGGTCCGGTGAACGTCGTCTACACGGTCACGCTGAGCCGCCCCAACGAAACGGGATCACCCATTACGTTTGACATGGATGATTTGTTGACCGGCAGTGCGACGTCCGGAGAGGACTACGCCGCAATCCCAGGCGACGCCAAAATCAGCGTTCCCGATGGTGCGTCGGTCGGTTCAATCACCGTTAGCGTGATGGGCGATGCGTTTGTCGAAACCGAGGAAACGATCGACGCCCAAATCTCCAACCCCAGCGTATCCGAATTCGTGATCGGAGATTCCAATGCGACGGCCACGATCGCCGACGATGACGTCAGCGTGGTGACGGTCGCGGCGGATCCGGCCACGGTCCACGAAGACGCGGCCGAATCGATCGTGTTCACGTTGACGCGGACGAATGTTGTCACGAACTCGCCCGCACTGGACATCCACTTTGATCTCGCCGGTGATGCGACGTTCGCGAACGACTACAACGCCGACGCCGTCCATACCGCAACCTTTGCCGCCGGCCAATCGACCACGACGGTGACGGTGACGCCGACGGCGGATTCCGTCGTCGAACCGGACGAGTCGGTCACGTTGACCTTGGCCGAAGACGATGACTACCAGACGGGCGCCGCTGCCGAAGCGACGGCCACGATTCGCAACGACGATCCCGGCGGGGCCGCGCCGCAGGTCTACAGCGTCGTTTACTTCAACGAAGACGCCGATTCCGAATTGAATCACAGCCCCGACGGCACCGGCCAACGGTCCGTGATTCGCAAGATTCGTGTGACGTTCAGCGGCCCCACGAGCGTCCCGATCGGAGCGGTCACCGACGACAGTTTCATCCTCGAGTCGACGAGCGGACGGTCGCGTGGAACCCGGGTCGGGCTGGAGGTCGTCCGTTCGGATGTGATCGCCGGACAACAAGTGGTCGTTTTGAAATTCACGGGCACCGAGCTGGTCGAAGCGATCTCGCGAAAGAAACGCAACGTTGATGCGATGTTGGTCGATGGCGAGTACCGGCTGACCATCGAGGGAGCGAAGCTGGGCATCGATGCTAACGGCGCCGGCTACGGTGTCAACGCGACCGATGATTTCTTTCGCCTGTTCGGCGACAGCGATGGAGATCGTGACGTCGACGGAACCGACAGCGACCGCTTCTTCGCTGACGACGAGACCGCCGGTCAAAGCTCCCTGTTCGACTTCGATGCCAAACCCCAAAAGAAGGCCGTCGATCGATCCGAGTTCATCAACCGATTCGGAACCCAACTGTTCTAACGTGGCGTAAGCTTCCAGCTTGCGATCCGCGTGGCGTAAGCTTCCAGCTTGCGATCCGCGTGGCATAAGCTTCCAGCTTGCGATCCGCGTGGCATCAGCTTCCAGCTTGCGTCGGTCAGGCTTTGCCTGCCCCCCCGCTTGGCACGCCAACCTGCCCCGTGCAACGGTGAAGCGTTTCGTGGCGGAACAGCCCGCGAGCGGGCTGATTTCAGATTCAAAGACCGGAGGGCTCGCGCCCTGCCGCTAACACTTCGTCGAACACTCGGAAATGAATGCTTCAACGTGTTGACGAAACGGGGCGATCGGTGATGTGGGGCGGTGGACGCGCTGCGAGGCAGCTGTTGGGGTCGCAAGCTGGAAGCTTACGCCACTTGGCGGCTTACGCGGCTAGTTGGCTTTGTCGACGAAACCGTTGATGGTGATTTCGGTGGTGCCCAGGCCATGTTGGTAGCGTGGATAAAGCAGTTCCTCGGGTAACTTTAAATTGTTGAACATGTCGTAGGAGGACTGTGATGATTTCTGCAGCTCCGCACCGAGCGAGCCGCCTTCTTTGAACGACACAAAGTACGGCACGCCGCCTTGCTGGGTTCCCCAGGCGTATTGGTCGCGGTACCGGATCTCCACTTTCTGGATCCACGGCGTGACCGTGTGTTCTTCGGTTTGACGGCCGCCGATCCGCCCGAACGACGTCAGTTGATAGGTGCGTTTTTCAGGTTTGCCCGGCCCCGCCGATCCGCTCAAGATGACTTCGGAACTCGGGTCTTCGCGAAATCCACGCGCCGCCGCGGCCCGTCGCAACCCTTGGGCGATCCGGGAATCGCCGCTCGCTTCGATGCGAACGCCCAGTCCGGGTTTGAGCATCACGAGCGAATCGGGATCGACTTTTTTCATCAGTTCGATCGCGTCTTGGTGGGGCACCGTCGCGACGCCGACCAGGGCGTGGGCTTGGCCGGAAACGCTGGTGGTGGCGGCGACCAACATTTGTCGTCCCAGCATCTGGCGATCGGCGATCGAGACGCCTTTGCCGACGTAGTTCCAAACGACCAGCTTCAATCCCGTGCTGTAGATCTGGGAACCGGCAGAGATCCAACCGCCCGATAGCATGCTGATCGGCGTTGCCGGACCGACGGCCAGGCCGCCTTGCCGAAGCGTTTTGGGTTGGCCGCCTTCGAACAAATCCCAGACGGAGATTTCGCTGCCGCTGACGGTCAACAAGTGTCGGCCGTCTTGGCTGAAACCGACGCCGCCGCCATAGGTTCGCCCGCCGCCGCGATACGCCAATTGCCGGCCGCCATCGATCTCGAACACGCCGACGCCGCCGCTGTTGTCCATCACCGCAAAGAATTCGCCACTGGGGTGCAGGTAAAACCGATTCTCGTACACGCCCGAGATGGAGTAGACGATTTCTCGGGTGGCAAAATCGTAAAGCGAAACGGAGGCGTCGTTGCCCAACAACAATCGACTGCCGCCGATCAGTTTGGCCATGTACTGCGAGCGTCGTCCGAAGGAACCTTTCGACTCCGGGATCTCCCAACTGGCTTCGGCCCGCGCCGTGGTTTCGCCGACGCCGACGCGATAGGTGCAGAATCGAATCGGTTGGCTCCAATATCCGCCGACTTGAACATTCAACAGACGCGATTGCTGTGCCGAATAATCAACGATCCGTTCGTCATCGAGGAACACCGGGCCTTCGACCACCGCTTTCGTTTTGGGGCTGGCCCAATACAGTCGTGTTTCGCCCCCGCTGCGGCTGCTGTTCTTGGAGAACGCGCCCACGGCAACCCATTGCGATTCACCGCCGACGGGAATGGCCGCCGAAACGGAATCGCTTTTGGAGATCGCGAATCCGGTGCCGCCGGTGCCGAACACGGGTTGCGTCGCGGCGGAGGCAGAGATCACCAATTGCTCCAAATCCGCAGCCTGGGCGGAAACTTCAAGCTCTTGGCGCGGCGATTGAAAATCAAAGTTTCTCGGCCGCGGGGTGATGATCGGCGTCTCGGCAAGCAGCCGACGCAGGGTCGGATTCAATTTGTCGATTTCGACGCGTGAGTCGGTCCCATCCTCCTTTCGAATCGTGACATGGGTTTCGTCGCGGCTGATGAATCGGGCGATCACGGTGAAACTGCCCGAGGCATCGGACCACTCGCGCCAACGGCCTTCGCCATTGGGAAAACGAATGTCGGTCAACTTGATCCGTTCGGTCAAATCACGATTGTGGCGTTTGAACTGCGCTTCGACCTCGCCGGCAAGCACCTTGGTGACCACGGCGTCGTACCACTGGAACCAATACTTGACTTGGATTTGATCCCCCACACGCACCGGGTTGGCGCCATCGATCTTGTTTTCTTCGCCCGTGATCGGCGTCTTGGCCAGCAAGCTGCGCAAATTGGGTGACAGAAGTGCGATGGGAATCGTGACGTCCGAACCGTCTTCCTTGCGAATCGTCACCTTGTCTTGGGTGCGTGAAATGTAGCGCGCGACGACTTTGAATTGTTCGGAGGCATCGGTCCAAAGCCGCCACCGGCCCTCGCCGTTTGGAAACCGGATTTCCGCCAACGGAAACGTTCCTTCCCGTTTGAAGGAACCGTAGTCGTAGTCGACTTCCACCTGACCGGGCAGGACGCGTTTGACGACGCCGGGATACCATTTGGAAAAGTACTCGATTTCGATCTGGTCGCCGACGCGAACCGGATTGGCACCGTCGATCATGTTTTCGTTGCCGGTGACCGGGACCTTCAGCACTTGTTTCCGCAACTCGGAGGAAAGCTTGTCGATCGGAATGGTCATTTCCGATCCGTCGGCCTTGCGGATCTTGACTTCCGTTTTGGTGCGAGAGAGGTAGCGTGCTTCGACGCTGAACTTGCCTGAACTGTCTTTCCAGACCATCCACGCGCCTTCTCCGTTGGGAAAACGCGTGTCCTCCAATTTAAATTCGCCGGTGGTCATCCGTCCGCCGCCGCGATCGTATTGGACGTTGACGGTGCCCTCGGAATAGGACTGCACGGTGCCGGGGTACCAAGTCCGAAACCACTGGACTTCGACCTGATCACCGACGCGGACCGGTGCGATCGCGTCGGAGGGGCGTTGGGCGTGCAGCGTGCCACAGGACAACCATAGCAGCAGGAAACAGCAGGCTGCTTGTCGAGCAACCCTGGAACTGATCGGTCTCATCGGATGAAGCAGGGCAGTCGGGAAGGAGAAGGGGGGGATCGTTCGCTTCGGAACCACCTGGGGGTGATGGCACTAAGATAGCGGAATCACGCGAATGGTTCCCTGACGCCGCTGGGACGACGAGAACTTTCGCCTTGTTCCCAGGCTCCTGCCTGGGAACACGGTGTCATGGAGGCTCCCGCCTCCCGGGCCGTCATCGGTGCGCCGGCAGAGCCGGCGCGGATGGCAAGCAGGATGCTTACCCCACTTTATCGCCTGGGAACGGTGCCCGAACGAGATCACGTGATGGTTACCAGTCGGCCAGCGGGCCGGTGCTGCCGTCGGTCGCGTATTTGTATTGGGCGTTGCAAAACGAGTCGGTCATGCCGGCAAGGTATTCGCCGACGACGGTTTCGATCGGATGCGATTCACAGCGGCGGCGAAATCGTAGCGGCAATCGTGACGGATCGTGCCGCAGCACTTCAAACATGTCCTGCAATCGATGGTAGGCCGCACGGCGGACGGGAATCAGCCGCGGATGACGGTACACCGCTTCGAACAAAAACGATTCCAACTCGGCCCGTTCACGTGCCAATTGATCACTGTGTCCCAGTCTCAGTCCCGCATCGCGGACCTCCGAGACGCTCTGGCCTTGGAACTCCACCACGCGTTCGGTGGCTTCGCTCAGGAAGTCGGTCACTTGCAGATCGATCAGCTCGTGTACCAAGAGTTGACGTTCTTCGCGAAGTCGATCGGTGCCTTGTTTTTCGCGAACCAATTCCATCGCGCGCCGGACAATCGACAGCTCCATCAACTCGTGCATCGACAACAATCCCATTTGCAGGGCGTCGTCGACGTCGTGGGCGTCATAGGCCATCGAGTCCGCGGCGTCGACCAGCTGGACTTCCAACAGCGGGCTGCGGCCGACGGCGGCTTCCGCCTTGTGGGCCCGCACGTCTTGCCCGTCCAGAATCTCCAACGACAGATTCAGCCCCGGGAATGTCGCGTAACGCTGTTCGAGTTGCTCGACGATGACGAGGGCAAACCCGTTGTGGGAGAACCCGCCGACCGGCTGCATGCATTCACTCAATGCGTCTTCGCCGCAATGCCCGAACGGCGGATGCCCGATGTCGTGGACCAGCGCCAGGGCCTCGGTCAGGTCTTCGTTGAGCCGCAGGACACGCGAAATCGTGCGTGCGATCGATGCGACTTCGAACGTGTGGGTCAGCCGGGTTCGATGGTAGATCCCCATCTCGCCGGTGAACACCTGCATCTTTCCCGACAGCCGCCGAAAGGCACTGCTGTGGAGAATTCGATCGCGGTCACGCGCGAAGGGGCCACGATAGGGATGATCGGGTTCCGCATACCGGCGCCCCCGAGTGTCTCGGCTGCGCATCGCGAAACTGGCGAGCAACATGTGCTCGCGGTCGTCATATCGCCGAGTGTCCAGCATCGTTGTGATCAAGAAAATCCGTTCCAGTGGGCGTCGTTTCGAGTCTGGTTTTCCAGGGGGTTATCGGAGTGTAGGTCATCGCTAGAGCTGCAATCCTAGTGAACCGTGCGAATCTCGCCCACACCAATGTGTCGAGTCCCCGCAATCGCATGGTAACATAGAGGGTCTGAAGTCGAATTCCACCGTCCCTGAAGGACCTGCCGCTTGGATTTCCAGCCCTTTTCCGTCACCTGCGTGACCTGTTCCAGCCGGTTGCGCGTCAGCCGCCCGGAACTGGTCGGCAGCATCGTGAGCTGTCCCAAGTGTCAGTCGATGGTTCAGCTGGCACCACCGAAGACGGATCCGGCGGGCGCCGCCCCGATCGCGGTGGGAACCCACCTCGTCGACAGCAATGCCTTGACGGAAGATTCGATCAGCCAGTCAGACGGGCCGGATTCAGAGGCGCCCGCGACCGAGCCCGCGGGCGGATTCGCCGAGCCGCCACCGGTCGTCGGATCGGATCCGACGCGCTCCCATCAGTCCTCGGACACCCCGCAGTCCTCGGCCCCCCCCCGGTCCTCGGGCACCGCAGCACCCGGCGACCCGAACGCTCCACAACCTGCCGCGCCGCCACCGGATTGGCACAGTCAAAAAAATGCCCGCTCACGTCGCATCGCGATGCTGGTCGCCGTCGTTCTGGCGAGCATTGTTTCTGCGTCCGTCCTGTTCGCCGTCGTACGCCGAAGCCTTTCGAGTACCGCCCAATCCCAGCGGGCCGACACGGCCGTCGCCGAGCCGGAAAACAACCCTGCTCAACCGACGCCCGACGCGACACCGGACACAGGCAACGCCACAGCCGACACCGACGACCGGGCAAACACCGACCAGACGGTGACCGATCCAACCGCTGATGCCTCCGCTGCCGACGACGAACCGCCGGGGACCGCTGACTCGGGCAACCCCAGTGATGACGCGGCGGACAGGGCGCCGGTCGAAACAGATCGGGCGAACGAAGACGCCGCCCCGCCGGGCGACCTGTTGACCGACAGTCCGCTGCTGTCGGCCAGCCCATTGGACGGGATGACGCAACTGCCCTCGGCGCCGCTTGAAACACCGCCGCTTGGGGACGCCCCCGAATCGACCGACGAGACCGGTACGCTGACGGAGTTGCCCAAAGAATTGCAAGGGCTGCTCAACGGGCTGGGCGGAATCGGTCGACCGCAATTCACCGAAACCCAACCGGCTCCGGAAACCATCGACGAAATTCAATTGGATCGCGCCGCCGAGGTGGACGTTGATTTGGAAGTCGCACTCGACCCGAGAGATGCGGCCAACATGCGGCAAGCCCTGGGGTTGACCGTGGCGATGCAGACCTCGGATCCGAACGGTTATCCGCTGAACGATTTGATGTTGCTGCTCAGCCAACTCAGCGGGGTGCCAATCGAAGTCGAATGGGTTTCCTTTGACATCGTCGGCATACCGATCAACTCGCGCGTCCCGCTGCCCAAGGGCTGGCCGACGGTGGAAGACATTTTGACGGCGGTTTGTGCGGCGACCGATTGCACGTTCGACAAAAACGCCCGCACGATCACGCTGCGTCCGACCGACGAAAAATTCAATCAAGCCGTCGCCGAGCTGTTGGATCTGAGTGATCTGGCGCCCGAAAACGATTCTGCCGTCACCGTGGCCCGAGCGTTGCTGGGGCAAACCGACGGTGATCCCACCGAGGTGACGATTCCGACCGAAGGTGGGCCGGCGCAATTGGCCGTGTTCGTATGCGAGGCGATCCGACGGGCACGGGGGGCGCCAGGAAAACTGCCCGACGCGATTTTCGCCCGATGGGGCGGGACGTACGAGGACCAAGTCAACGCGTGGCCGAAACTGCAAGCCGGTGTTTCGGGACCGCCGCGAATTCAAGCGGCGACCTTGGCGGCGCTGGTTCGGCAACTCGCAAAACTCAATGGAGCAACGTGCTATGTCAATTGGCAGGACGCCGCACGCCGCGATTTAAAACCGACCGACAAACGCATGCCGCGAACCGGCGAAGGGGTTTCCGCCGCCGATGCGCTGAAACAGTTGCTCGAGCCCGAGGACATGCTGGCGCGTGTGGTCGATGCCGAGCATTGGTGGATCGGATCGGATGCCTCACTCGATCGGTTTCCCGTCGTGATTTGGTTTGACGATGCCGCCGGCTCCCAAGAGACGCAACAGCGCGTGGGGATGGTGCTGCAGGGGGCGGCCGTGAACGAGCAGATCATCGGTGCGGTTGCGGTCGATCCGACAAGCCAGAAATGCGTCGCCATTCTGCCCCGTTTTGTGCTGCGTCAATTGCCTCGCATGCTCGACGACGCGCTCTAGTCGAGGCCGCGTTGGGCGGCAGCCCGCCTGGCGGGACTCGCCGACAACTGGCCATTTCTCTAATGCGGCGGACCGAAACGTGGTCTAAGTTCCGATAACGCAGGTTGGCCTTGTTGTCGCCGCCGGGAATTGAGCCCCCAGTAGGATCCCCCCAGTACTTCCCCTCCAGTACGACGTTGATTTGAGATGAAATTCCTTGTCCCCTTGGCCCTGTTGTCTGTCGGATGCTTGATTTATTTGGCGTCGTCGTCCGATTTCAGACTCACCACGCTTTCAGACGCCACACGTTCCGCGGACGAGTCGCAAATCGAAACCGATGCGTCGGCCACGGACGCGTCCGGGCAGGGGCGTTTGAATCCGAACCCGGCGTCGGGTTCGAGCCCGAAGTTGGTGCTGATGAAATTTGGTGCCCCGTGGTGCCCGCCCTGCCGGATGATCGACAAAGAACTCCGCAAACTGGGGCGGACCAGTCTGCCGGTCGAAATCCGTAAAATCGACGTCGACGAGCGTCCGGAGATGGCCGAACGCTATGGGGTCAGCAGCATTCCGCGTTTGATCTTGCTGCAGGACGGTCGCAAGATCGCCGACGCGGTGGGGTACCAATCGGCGGACGACTTGGCCGCATGGATCAACGAGAACGCTTCGGCCGAAGCCCTGGCAGGGAAAAAGCGATCGTCCAAATCATCGGTGGTTCAGGCCAACCCATTCTTCGAGTGATCTTTATCGCCCGGATACCTGATCCGAGCCGAGGGGCCCGCCGAGGGGCCTCTGGGTCGAACAACGCCGTCCGATGGTTCCGAGCGGTTTTCCGGATTTTGCCGATCGGCGACGCAGTTTGGGGGAAATGCGGACTGATTCCAACCGGCCCGGTTTGAATCGAGTAGACAGACCCGAAGCTGACGTGGACAATAAGGAAATTGTTGGGTTGCCGATTTCCATGCCACGTTTTCGTTCGTTGCCTCCATGCCGATTCAAATCAAATGCCAGTGCGGGAAAGCTCTCGCGGTAAAAGATCAATTCGCAGGTAAAGCGGTCAAGTGCCCCGCTTGTGGGCAAGGGATCAAGGTTCCCGCGGCGTCCGCCCAGCAAGTCGCCGCTCCTTCGGCCCAGGCGGTCGGTACGACTGCGGCCGGGAACCCGATGAACGATCTGTTCGACGAAGAAGGGTTCGGGACCAACATCGCCGCGGTCTGTCCGTCGTGTGGGACCGCCATGGCGGCCGACGCGGTGCTGTGCACCAAATGTGGTTTCAATAAAACCACCGGCGAGTCGGTGCGTGGTCACCTGACACCCGGCGTCGACATCTCGACGGGAACACTGGCGCTACAGAAAGCGGCCGAAGACATGCGTCGTGCGGACAAGATGCAAAAGGACATGACCGAGCGCGCCGGCATGCCCTGGTGGATGCTCGGCTTGATCCTGTTCATCTTGGCCAGTGCGACGGGATTGGCGGTGATGGCCGTGATGTCCGCCAACCGCACCACGGGGCAAGACAATTTTAACGCGATGCAGACCTTCCTGCAGTTGGCCGGATCGGCATGTGCACTGGTCGCGTTCGGCGCCCTGGTCAAGCTGATCGTCGAAGGATTCAAAGAGGACAAGAAAGTCGGTTTCCTGTGCTGCACCATTGTTTATCTGTTTTATTTCGTGTTCCAAAAACCGAAGTCACGGATCGGTGCATTCTTGGTGATGATCATCCTTGGCGGTATCGCCGGTGCCCTGTTTGCTAAAAGCCAACAGGTGTAGCGGTTGAATCCGCAACGAACGACCGACATGATCTTGGACAAAACCGCCGAGTTCGCGTTGCGGTCGCCGGATGGGTTGGAGATTTTGTCGTGAGTCGGCACTGTCATCCGCGCTGTCGGCCGGACCGTCGGCCGCTGCTGGCGTTGGCCTGGTTGGCCGCGCCGATGTTGCTGTTTGTCGTTTTGCGACTCCCCACGCTGATCCATCAACCCGGTATGCAGGACGAACAATGGTTCGCCGTTCCAGGATTGACGGTCTGGCGCGAAGGCATTCCGCGTATTCCGTATGTTCCGACCCGCAACCGCGCGACGTTGTTTGAAAACGCGGATGTCTGCCTGATGGCGCTTCCGCCGGGTTTGTTCTACGTCCAGGCCCCCTTCTTTGCGATCTTTCCGCCGGGCTACGCCACCGCGCGGCTGCCGCTGTTTCTGGCCGGTCTGGCGACGATCGCGATCGTGTTTTGGATCGTCAAGCGCATCGGGGGCAGCACGCCGGCGGCCGGCGCGGCGGCACTGATCGTTTCCCTGTCTCGACCGCTTTTGTTTACCGGGCTGACCACACGTCCCGATCTGCTTTGCGCCGTCGCGGGATGGCTGTCCGTCATCGCGGCGTGGCAGATGTTGAGAAACGCGCCGGCCAGGGACGGTCGCTGGGCATTCACCAGCGGTGCGCTGTCGGGGTTGGCGGGTTTGTTTCATCCGTTCGCGCTTGTGTTTGCGATGCAGGGCGGAGTCGCGATGCTGTTGGGGGCGGCGACCGTCGGACACAAGGCCAAACGTGCGGCGCTGTTCATTGCCGGAAACGCGTTGGTCATTTCATGGTGGATTCCGCTGATCGTGTCGTATCCCTATGAATTTCGCAGCCAGTTTTTTGCCAACGTGCTCGATCGGGCCGGTCCGGGGCTGCCGGCTCGAATCGTTTGGCCGATCCCTTCGATGATCCATCACGCCCGTTTGCTGTATGAATTTGCCGGTCCCCTTCAGTGTCTGCTGATTGCATTGGGACTGGTCTTGGGAACCGCGTTGTTCTGGCAACAGCGAACACTTTCTGCGTCAGAGCGAAAGGGTTTGATCGCGCTGGTCTGGTCGAGCGTGTTCCTGACCGCCACCGTCGCCGGATTGCACCCGACCAAGGGTTATTGGATCTACCCCTTCGTTTGGATCGTCGCCATCGCCGTCGTCGGGATCGACGGATTCATTGCCAGGCGTTTCGGTGATCGCCGTTTCCAGGCAGGTTGCGGCCCATCAAGCACTAGCGCGTTTCGCTCCGTGAATGCGGCGGCCGATGACAGTTCGTTCCCACGTGCCGGACGCGCATCGGTTGTGAGCGGGACGCTGTTGGCAATGGTGGTGTTGATGTTGCTTCCCGGAGCCGGACTTCGCACCACATGGGTTTACTTGTCGCGTTGGAAAGATCCGACCGTCTATGCGCCTGCATTCATCGATGGCGTGCTCGACGAATTGCCGCGAGAAGGTGTTTTCTACGCTGATTTGTCTTATGTGTTTGACGTTTATTTGAGTGGTCGCGAGACGCGGTTGTGCCAGGAACGTGAGCAATACTGGGGGGACGAACCGATTCCCTACACGTACTTGCTGCTCTCCTGGGAAGGTGACGACGCGGGCTGGGCAAACCAATACGACGGTTTTCACGTACGGCGGATCGGGAACCGTGAAATTCCCCAAAACTGTTTTGTGGATTTGTATCGGCCGGCACCTGTCCACCTCGCAGAACCCCACGATTCCATTCCACCCGATGGCGACAGCGAATGATCAGCCACGATGAAGGCGTTCAGCGACGCAACCGCCAATTGTCGATTGTCATCCCTGCGTACAACGAACAGGAAAACATCGGGCCCTGTTTGGAGGAACTGATGACGTTGTTGGTCGATCAGTCGGGGATCGACACCGAAGTCATCGTGGTCAACGACAATAGTAGCGATGCGACCGAAGCCGAGGTGCTGAAACGTCGCGAGCGTTGGCCGTCGATCCGACTGGTCCGGCGCCAGCCGCCCGGCGGGTTCGGCCGCGCGCTCCGCAGCGGGCTGCAATTCGTTCGCGGCAAAGTTGTGATTATCTACATGGCGGACCGGTCCGATCACCCCGAAGACGCGCTGCGCTATTACGAAACGATTCAAGAAGGGTACGACTGCGTGTTCGGGTCGCGGTTCATCCGAGGCGCCGAAGTCAAGCGCTATCCGACTGTTAAATTGTGGGTCAATCGCTGTGTCAATAAAGCGATCCAGTGGATGTTCTGGACGCCGATGAACGATTTGACCAATGCGTTCAAGGCGTATCGGACCGATGTCGTCGATCATTGCGGGCCGTATCGCGCCTGCCATTTTAATATCACGCTGGAAATGTCACTCAGCGCCCTGATCAGCGGACACCGGATCAAGGAAATCCCGATCCGCTGGGAAGGCCGGACATGGGGCTCCACCAATTTGCGGATGCGCGAAATGGGACGCCGCTATTTGTGCACGTTACTGATGCTGTTTTTTCAACGCGTGCTGATGTCCGATGACGTCGTCGCCGAGCGGCAGAGACATCTGGACACGGCGATCGAGGTCATTCCCGAGGCCTGACGATTTGCCGCGCGGTCGGGGCCTGAATAAGTCGGGGCCTGAACAAGACGTTTTACCGGCGGTGTGTAGATCCCGATGCCCGAGGGCAGGTAAACTATCGGTGACCTGCCGCACATTGACCTCGGTCGGTGACGCAGCCAATGGCGATCCATATCGATCTCAGGTCCCCTGTGTCGCACCTGAAACGTGCGGCACCGCACCCTCTGCAGAACTCAACGACCTGCCCGATCCCTCTGCTCCCCACTCCTCGAGATTCATCGAAAATGAAGTTTCCATTCCGATGCCCGGCACCCGCAGTTTTGCTCGCTGCGCTTGCCCTGCCCGCTCTCGGTGTTCTGGCCGACTCGGCCTCCGCGCAACAAACTCGACCCAACGTCGTGATCGTGATCACAGACGATCAAGGCTATGGCGATTTGTCCTGCCATGGGAACCCGATTCTGCAAACACCCAACCTGGATCAACTACATCGCGATTCGGTCCGGCTGACCGATTATCACGTCGCGCCGACCTGTTCGCCGACTCGCTGTGCCTTCCTGACCGGTCACTGGACCAATCGGACCGGAGTCTGGCACACGATCATGGGCCGTTCGATGTTGCGAGAAAACGAGGTCACCATGGGAGACGTCTTTTCCGCGGCTGGCTACGCGACCGGTATGTTCGGCAAGTGGCACCTGGGCGACAACTATCCCTATCGCCCCGAAGACCGCGGTTTTACCGAAGTGATGCGGCACGGCGGCGGTGGAGTCGGCCAGACACCGGATCACTGGGACAACGCCTACTTCGACGGTTCCTACTGGCACAACAGCACGGTGACTCCGGTCAATGGCTTTTGCACCGACGTGTTCTTTGACTATGCCGAACAGTTCATTCGTGATTCGCATTCGGCCGACAAACCCTTCCTGGCCTACATCGCCACCAACGCGCCGCACGGCCCGATGCATTCCCCCAAAAAGTACAGCGAGCCGTATGCCAGCCAGGGCACGGGATTGGCAAATTTCTACGGCATGATCGCCAACATCGACGAGAACGTGGGACAGTTGCTCGGGCTCTTGGAAGATTTGAAGATTGCCGACAACACGATCTTCATCTACACCACGGACAACGGCACCTCCGCCGGCGACAAGGTGTTCAATGCCGGAATGCGTGGCAAGAAAGGCAGCCACTATGACGGCGGGCACCGCGTCCCGTTGTTCATTCGTTGGCCCGACGCTGATCTGGTCGGCGGCCGCGACGTCGACACGCTGACCGGGTACGTCGATGTGCTGCCGACGCTGATTTCGATGTGCCGTGTCGACCCGCCACAAGGCGTTCGCTTCGACGGCGTCGACATCTCCCCGTTGATCTTTGATCGTGCGACCGATTGGCCGGATCGGATCCTGGTCACCGACTCGCAACGCGTCAAAGATCCGATCAAATGGAAAAGCTCGGCCGTGATGACCGACCGTTGGCGATTGTGCAACGGACAAGAGTTGTTCGACATCGACGCCGACCCCGGGCAACAGAACGATGTCTCGTCCCAGCACCCAGATGTCGTCACGCGACTAAGAAGTTTCTATGAAAGTTGGTGGGCGGAACTGGAGCCGACCTTTGACCAATCCACGGCGATCTACCTGGGGCACCCCGCCGACAACCCGGCCCGATTGACCAGCCACGATTGGATCACCACGCGGATGACACCTTGGAATCAAAGCCAAGTCCGGGCGGCGATGAACGGCCCCGCCAACACCGGATTTTGGAACGTCAAGATCACCGAGGGCGGCAAGTACGTGGTTCGATTGCGTCGTTGGCCGCAAGAAATCGATCGCCCGATCACCAGTCCGCTGGCACCCGGGGCACCGGTGCCCGGCCAAAAGGCGTACCGCGAAACGCCTGGCAAGCCCGTCGCGGCAGCGAAGGCCACGCTAAAAATCGGCGGCGTCGAAAAGTCGGCAACGGTTCCCGAAGGCGCTAAAGAAGTCGTCTTTGAATTGGATCTGGATCCCGAAACGACGACGATGACGGCAACCTTCGAAACGGACTCCGGAGAAGTCTTCGGCGCCTATTTCGCCTACGTCGAAAAAATCTAAACGTCGCAGTCACCCCGGCAGCGCAAACAAAAAATCGGCAGCATAACACTGCCGATTCGTTGGACTTGCTTCAAAGTGGGATAGGCTTCCAGCCTATCACCCTTCGTGCATGACAGGCTGGAAGCCTATCCCACAAGGAAACCCTAGCGACGGGTCTTTTTGACCTTTGCGCCGCCCTGACGGACTTTGAATTTCGGATTGCTCTTGCAAATCACGTAGACCCGACCACGACGTTTGACGACTTGGCAATCGGGGTGGCGATACTTCAGTGCGCCAATGCTGCTGACAACTTTCATCGGAATCTCTCACCGGGTGGCGCTCTCGAAAGAACGCTGGTAATTTGTGTCTATGCCCCGAAGCCTCTCTCCGGGTTCTCGCGATCCATGGTCGCTTTGAGGGTCGCGGAGTATAACGACCTTCGTGGACTGTGTATAGCGACCCTGTGACCCTGTCCAGAGCAATCACTTTCCGCTCCCTTTTCTCGGCGAATTCCTGGGTGGCCGTGGCCAGGGCTTTCTGGGGTGATCAGCGTCCTTGGCAAGGGGGCACTACGGCATGCGAATGCCCTGGGGTACCCTACCGATTCCCTACCCATTCCCAATCACTCTTTGGCCAGCGATGACACGATTTGCTTACTTTGATTGCTTTAGCGGGATCAGCGGCGACATGACGCTGGGGGCCTTGATCGATTTGGGGGCCGATGCGGCGGCGATCCAGGCGGCGATTCGGTCGATGGGGTTGCCGGATCTGTCGATCACGACCAGCGACGTCAAAAAATGCGGGTTTCGTGCCGTTTCGGTTCAAATCAACCATCCTCCCGAGCACGCCCACCGGCACCTGCACCACATCACGGACATGATCGATTCGGCCGGCGAAATCGACCAGGCGGCCAAAGCGTTGGCCAAACGGATCTTCGGCCATGTCGCGGTCGCGGAAGCCAAGGTGCACGGAACGACGCTGGAAAAAGTCCATTTTCACGAGGTCGGGGCCATCGATTCGATCGCCGACATCGTCGGGGCCGCGGTGGCGATCACGGGTTTGGGCATCACTTCGGCGATGGCGTCGCCGGTTCCGACGGGAACCGGATCGGTCAAGATCGATCACGGGCTGGTGGCGGTCCCGGCCCCCGCGACGGCCGAAATCTTGTGCGGAATCCCGATCGCTCCCTGTTCGATCGCCAAAGAGTTGACCACGCCGACCGGCGCGGCGATCCTCAAGGAACTGTGCACCGAGTTTGGGCCGATTCCCTCCATGATCGTCGACTCGATCGGTTACGGGGCCGGCACGATGGATTTGCCCGACCAGGCCAACATGCTCCGCGTCCTGCTCGGTCATCGCCACGCCAACGAATCCGCCGGCGGGCACGCCCACACCCACCACGACCAGGTCGTGGTGCTGGAGACGAATCTGGATGACGCGACCGGCGAGCAGATCGCCGACTGTGCCAACCGGTTGATGGACGCCGGGGCGCTCGATGTCACGCAAACGCCCTGCACGATGAAAAAAGGCAGAAGCGGCGTGGTGCTGTCGGTGATGACGCGTCCGGACAACATCGCCAGACTGGAAGAGCTGATCTTTCAACACACCCCCTCGATCGGAATCCGACGCTACGTCGCCGACCGTGACACGTTGCCGCGGCAGTCGATCACGATCAACACCGCGTTGGGGCCGGTCCAGGCGAAATCGGTCACGTTGCCGGGCGGGAAAAAACGCGTCAAAGTCGAAGATGACGATGCGCGGCGCCTGGCGGATCAGCATTCGTTGTCGACGATGGAGGTCCGTCAACTCGCCGAAGCCGGTTTGTAGGGGGCCTAAAATTTGGCCTTCGAGCTATAATTCTGCCGACACGACTTTTCTTGTCTTCCTGACTTCAACGGATGGGCCGTCTGCCGATGCCACTGACGACAGAATCTGAATACGCCGATGATACCGAGGTGTCCGCCCGGAAGAGGGGCGAGGAAGGCTTGCCTCACGCGTCTGCCAGGGTCGGCGATCAAAGTGGCTACGACGTGGTCAACTCCGCCGCTTCGCCGCACGAATTCGCCAGACCCAAACGCTGGGACCTGTTCCTGCTGTACAACGTTGCGATCCCCATCCTGTTGGTGCTCGCCGGTGTTTTGATCTTTCGCACCCTGGGGGTTGCCGAAGCGAAACCGGTTCCCCCGCCGGACACGTCGCCGACCGCGGTGCTTCAATCGTTGCCGGCGACCCGCGTCGAACGTGTCCGCTCGCTCGCCGAAACCGGTCAACAACTCGAACTGGTGATCGACGGCACGGTCGTTCCCTTTCGCGAGGCACGTGTGGCATCGGAAGTCGCCGGGACGGTGATCGAAAAATCCGCCAACTGCGAAGCCGGATCGATCGTCACGCAAGGGGAAGTCCTGATGCGAATCGATCCGCAAGACTACGAGTTGGAAGTCGAGCGACTGAAGAACCAACGGGATCGCGAATACCGGGCGATCAGCGAAAACGATCAAGAGATTGCCAACACGCAACGTTCGATCGAGATCGCTCGCGAAGACGTGAAATTGCAACAGAAAGAAGTCGATCGTCAGGCGGCACTGAAAACGTTCGCCAGCCAAGCGGAAGTCGACAAAGCCCGAAGCGCGCTGCTGCAAGCCAATCAACAACTCGTCACGTGGGAAAACCAGCTCGACCTGCTGCGTTCGCGACGCCTGCGTCTCGAAGCCGCCGAACAACTCGCCGCGACACAGCTGCGGGCGGCCGAAGTCAATCTGAAACGCTGCACCATCGTCGCCCCGATCAGCGGCGTGATCGTCAGCGAGCAAGCCGACGTCAATTCCTTTGTCAATCGCGGCGCCACGCTGGTGACGATCGAGGACACGGAAAAAGTGGAAGTCGCCGCCAGCATGCGGATGGATCAACTGCACTGGGTGCTGGACCAGAAACGGCGATCGGATCAGGAACCGACCGGCCAATCGGCGGGATACGATTTGCCCGCGACCGAAGCGATCATCGAGTACGAAGTCGCGGGACGTGAGGGCACCGTGCATCGCTGGAACGGCACCCTGGTTTCCTACGACGGAATCGGGATCGATCCCAACACCCGCACCGTGCCGGTTCGTTTGCTGGTCGATGACCCGACGCATTACATCGACGAAAAAGGTCGCGAAAAAATCGCCGATCGTACCAATGCTCTGTTACGCGGCATGTTCGTCCGCGTGCGATTGCAACTGCGCCCCCAGTCCGAACTGGTCGTGATTCCCGCCAAAGCCCTTCGCCCCGGCAATCGCGTCTGGAAATTCCACGAAGACGAGGCGGTGCTGACCGAACAGGTTGCCGCGGCAAAGAAGGCGGCCCAAGCGGCTCCGTCGACGGTGGTTGCCACCCCGGCAACGGACGCTAACGCTCCACAACCCGGCGACGAATCGGAAGCACCGCAGGACCAGCCCTTCGACCCCGCCGCCTGGAACGCGGGCTTGGTCCGATACTCGCAAACCGTCTTTCCCATCGACTCGCTGCGGTTGCGAGACGCGCGGGTACTGGACCCGAATTTGGCCCCCTCGCTTCAGTCGCCCGATCGTGTTTGGGTTTGCGAAGCGGACACGTCGGACTTGGCGGCCGGCGACTATGTCGTGGTTTCCCCACTCGATTCGATTCCGCCAGAAGGGCTGCCCGCGCGAGCCGAGATTCAAGAATGAAGCGACTGATCACGTGGGCGATCACCAACGCGCCCGGTATGAATGTCTTGATGGTGGCGCTGATGACGATCGGTGCGCTCTCGTTGGTTCAAATGCGCCGGGAGGTGTTTCCGGAATTTGAACTCGAGGTCGTCATGGTGACGGTGCCTTATCCGGGGGCGACGCCGAAGGACTGTGAAGAAGCGATCTGCCAAAAGGTGGAGGAGGCGATTCGCTCGATCAACGGGATCAAAAAAGTCACCTCGATCGCCCGAGAAGGCGGTGCGTACGTGCTCGCCGAACTGCGATCGGATGTGCAGAACGTCCAAAAGGTGATGTCGGAAATCGATCGTGAAGTCGATCGGATCCCGAGCTTTCCGGTGTTGGCCGAAGACCCACAAATCCAGCAGATCACGTTTCGTGACGCCGCGATCCGCATCGGGATCATCGGCCCCCAAGACCGCTCGCAGGAAGCGGAACTGAAGCTGCGGGAAATCGCCGAAGGTATCCGCGACGACGTGCTGATGCTGCCCACCGTCTCGTCGTCTTCCATCATGGGCACGCGGCCGTACCAGATCGACGTGGAAATTCCCGAGTCGACGCTCCGCAGTCATGACCTGACGCTGACGCAGGTCGCCGACATTCTGCGCGCCCACAACGTGGAACTTCCCGGCGGGCAACTGAAAACCGAAGGCCAGGAGATCTTGCTGCGGGCAATGAACAAGGGCCGTGTCGGTGAGGAGATC